>JBNJGQ010000020.1:23361-26703 GCA_051747845.1 Pseudomonadota bacterium | reverse complement strand
ATGAACCTGTATGGTCAGGACATGGATGAAAACATCACGCCGCTGGAAGCCAATATGGGCTGGAGCGTAGCGTTTGAACCGGCTGATCGCGACTTCATTGGTCGTAAAGCCTTAGAGCAGAAAAAAGCGAAAGGCCATGACAAATTAGTTGGCCTTGTGATGGAAGAGAAAGGTGTGCTGCGCCACGGTCAAAAAGTAACCGTTGAGGGTGGCGAAGGTATCATCACTTCTGGTACATTCTCGCCTACACTTGGTTTCTCAGTTGCAATGGCTCGCGTTCCATCCAGTGTTGGTGATACAGCGGAAGTGGAAATGCGTAAGAAACAAATGCCGGTGAAGGTGGTTAAGCCAGGTTTCGTCAGAAACGGTCAATCTGTTTTATAATCGAACAAGATTCAATACATTCCGGGTAACCCGGGTAGAAGGAAAGCAATATGAGCAATATTCCAGCAGATCTGAAATACGCATCAACTCACGAATGGGTTCGTGATGAAGGCGACGGTACTTTTACTGTAGGTATCTCTGAGCACGCACAGGAACTTCTTGGCGACATGGTGTTTGTTGAATTGCCTGACGTAGGTGACAAAGTGGCAACAGGCGACGATATTGCTGTCGCTGAATCAGTAAAAGCCGCATCAGATATCTACGCACCTATGACGGGTGAAGTTGTTGCTGTGAATGAAGATCTGGAAGATGCCCCTGAAACGGTCAACAACGACCCTTACGGCGATGGCTGGTTATTCCGTATAAAAGCAGATGACAGTAGCGAGCTGGACAACTTATTAGACGCTAACACTTATGAGGCTTCAATCGACGAAGACTGAGGCCATTGGCGCATAGCACCAATGACACAGAGCGTCCTGAGCCCCGGAAATTAGCCGGGGTTCATTGTTTTTTGTCTACGATAAGTTTTCGATAAATTTCCGATAAATGTACGAGGCTGAGTTAAATGAGCAGTACTACCCTGACGCAATTAGAGCACCACGATGAATTCATTAGCCGCCATATTGGCCCAAGCGCTGATGAGCAAAAAGCCATGCTGGCTGAGCTGGGTGTAGATTCTTTAGAAGCATTAACCAAAGACACTGTGCCTGGTGCGATTCTGCGTGAACCGTTCCTGCAAACAGGGGAGCCGCAAACTGAACGCGAAGCTCTGGCTCGTCTTAAAAACATCGCGAAAAAGAACCAAATTTGTACCTCGTACATTGGTATGGGTTACTACGACACCGTAGTGCCTAACGTTATTTTGCGTAACGTGCTGGAAAACCCGGGTTGGTATACAGCGTACACGCCGTACCAGCCGGAAATTGCGCAGGGCCGTTTAGAAGCACTGCTTAACTTCCAGCAAATGACCATGGACTTAACCGGCCTGGATTTAGCCAGCGCCTCACTGCTGGACGAAGCGACTGCCGCCGCCGAAGCGATGGCCATGGCGAAGCGTGTTTCTAAAAACAAAAAATCCAACGCGTTTTTCATTGCCGACAACGTTTACACGCAAACCATTGACGTGGTGAAAACCCGTGCTGAATACTTTGGTTTCGACATAATTGTCGGGCCGGCGCGTGAAGCCTCTGATCATGACGTGTTTGGTGCGTTGTTGCAGTACCCGGACAAACAAGGTCAGCTGCACAATATTGAACAGTTAATTGGCGAGTTGCAGGAGAAAAAGGCCATTGTCGCCGTTGCTTCTGACTTAATGAGCCTGTTAATGGTGAAATCACCGGGCGAAATGGGCGCCGACATGGTGTTCGGTAACGCACAGCGCTTTGGTGTACCAATGGGCTATGGTGGTCCTCACGCCGCGTTCTTTGCTACCCGCGACAAGTTTAAGCGCTCATTGCCAGGTCGTATCATTGGTGTTTCTAAAGACTCGCGCGGACGCCCTGCATTGCGTATGGCTATGCAGACTCGTGAGCAGCACATACGCCGCGAAAAAGCGAACTCGAACATTTGTACCGCGCAGGTTCTGCTGGCGAACATGGCGTCCTTCTACGCCGTGTATCATGGCCCGGACGGCTTGCGGCGTATTGCCAACCGCATTCACCGTTTAACCGACATTGTTGCCTTAGGTATGCAGGACAAAGGCGTGAAGCTGGTGAACAGCCACTGGTTTGACACCCTAACCTTTGAAATGAAAGAAAACGCCGCAGACGTATTGGCGCGCAGTAAAGCGCTGGGTCTTAACCTACGTGTTGACGGCGAAGGCGTATTTGGTATCAGCCTGGACGAAGCCAAAACGCGTGATGACGTTGAAAACTTATTTGCCGCGTTGTTTGGCGACAACCACGGTTTAGATATCGACGTATTAGACAGCCGTGTTGCCGGTGGCGACGTGGAATCTATTCCTGCTGATTTAGTGCGCCAGTCTCAGTATTTACAGCATCCGGTATTTAACGAGTACCACTCAGAAACCGAAATGCTGCGTTACATCAAAAAGCTGGAAAACAAAGATTTAGCCCTGAACCACTCAATGATTTCTCTGGGCTCGTGCACCATGAAGCTGAACGCCACCGCCGAGATGATTCCGGTCACCTGGCCTGAGTTTGGTCAGTTGCACCCGTTCTGCCCGGCAGAGCAGGCGCAAGGGTATTACGAGTTAGTTTCTACTTTGTCTGAATGGTTAATTGACGTAACCGGTTACGACGACATGTCGATGCAGCCGAACTCAGGTGCGCAGGGCGAATACGCCGGTCTGCTGGCTATTCAGAAATACCACGAAAGCCGCGGCGACGGGCACCGCAACATTTGCCTTATTCCAAGCTCTGCTCACGGCACCAACCCAGCTTCAGCTCAGATGATGAACATGAAAGTGGTTGTGGTTGACTGTGACAAGCACGGCAACGTGGATATGGACGACTTAAAAGCCAAAGCCGAAGAAGCGGGCGAGAACCTGTCGTGCATTATGGTGACTTATCCGTCTACCCACGGTGTGTATGAAGAAGGCATTAAAGACATTTGTGATTTAGTTCACAGCTACGGCGGTCAGGTTTACATGGACGGCGCCAACATGAACGCACAGGTTGGCGTAACCTCTCCGGGTTACATTGGCTCTGACGTATCGCACCTGAACCTGCACAAAACCTTCTGTATTCCGCACGGTGGCGGTGGCCCTGGCATGGGCCCTATTGGCGTGAAGCAGCACCTGGCTGAATTTCTGCCAAACCACTCCATTGTGAATATTGAAGGGCCTAAAGCGGGCAACGGCGCGGTATCTGCTGCGCAGTTTGGTAGTGCCAGCATTCTGACCATTTCATGGATGTACATTGCCATGATGGGCGGACGCGGCTTACGTGAAGCCTCAGAAACCGCTATTTTGAACGCCAACTACCTGGCTGAGAAGCT
>JBNJGQ010000020.1:22108-23261 GCA_051747845.1 Pseudomonadota bacterium | reverse complement strand
TGGTGGCGATCCACAACTAAAACTGGTTAATGCCTGAGAATGAAAAAAGCGAACCTCATTTAGGTTCGCTTTTTTGTATATATTACCTGGATAAACTACCTTAAGGGTAGGTTACTGGCATAACGAACTTGTGTCCCCCTCGCAAACAAAATTTAGGAGCGAAAGATGGAAACTTGGACTACAACACCTTTCGAACCGTGGATGGGCTTGGCTGGTGGTATACTAATCGGTGTTTCAGTGGTGTTGTTATTGCTAACGACAGGCCGTATTGCAGGCATTTCAGGAATAGCCGCCGGCACAATGACCAAACGCGGTTTCGATCAACATTGGCGATTAGCTTTTTTAGTCGGAATGCTCTTAGCTCCACTAATTTACACGTTAGTTGCAGGTTCGTTTCCGGTACAGACGCAGCTCAGCTCTATATGGATGGGGGTAGCGGGGTTAATGGTGGGATTTGGCACTCGTCTTGGCAGTGGATGTACATCCGGTCACGGAATAGCGGGTATAGCACGTTTATCACCCAGATCAATTGTAGCCACTTTGGTATTTTTTGGCGCGGCAGTAATAACGACCAACGCCATTCGATATATGTAAAGATCAGCAGAGGAGAATGCTTTTGAAAACCTTGATCACCTCACTATTCTGCGGCTTTATCTTCGGTCTTGGCCTGATTGTATCTGGAATGAGCAATCCTGCCCGAGTTTTAAACTTCCTTGACTGGGGTCCTCGCTGGGATGCAACCCTTGCATTGGTAATGGGGGGCGCCATAGCCGTAGCACTGCCCGGATTCTATTGGATCCGCAAACGGCAAGGCCCATTATTTACGGAGAAATTCGATATTCCCTCGAACAGAACCATTGACTTGAAGTTGATTTTTGGTGCCAGTATTTTCGGCATAGGCTGGGGCATCGGCGGTTTTTGTCCTGGCCCGGGGATCTTAGCGGCGGCTACTTTACAGCCAGATGTACTTTTATTTGTCGTTGCAATGTTGGTGGGCATGATAGGACAACATTGGTTTAGCTCTAAAGCTTCGGCGTCAGACGGCTGAAACGAGCGTTTTCGAACACCATCAAAAGAGGACAAATACGATGAAACTTCAACGTATTGAGACACCAGGCATCGCTCACTACGCATGGCTGCTGGCAGAGGGTGG
>JBNJGQ010000020.1:0-22008 GCA_051747845.1 Pseudomonadota bacterium | reverse complement strand
CGTTTTCGAACACCATCAAAAGAGGACAAATACGATGAAACTTCAACGTATTGAGACACCAGGCATCGCTCACTACGCATGGCTGCTGGCAGAGGGTGGCGAAGCCATGTTAGTTGACCCTAGTCGACACGTACAAAAATACCTGGATGCAGCGCGGGACATAGGAACGCGGGTCACGCATATCGTAGAGACACATCGACAGGAAGACTTTGTAATGGGCTCGGCTTGGTTAGCTAAGCGCACGGGCGCAAAGGTTTTTAACGGAAATTATGACACTTTTGGCCACGGTGACGTGCGATTAGAAGATGGAGATACGTTTCGTGTAGGTAAATTGCTTATTCGTGCCTTACACACTCCTGGTCATACGCCGGAGAGCATGTGTTACGCTGTTTACGAGGATGAGAAAGCTGAATCTGCATGGGCTATTTTTACCGGTGATACGTTGTTCTTCGGTGACACCGGACGTTCGGATTTGCCGGATGAGGATAAGTCGGTAGAAAATGCTGGGTGTATCTATGATTCAGTGCACGCTAAGCTGGCGGATCTCGGCGATACCGCACTAGTTCTACCCGCCCACGGGCCCGGTTCGGTATGTGGTAGTGGAATGGCAGACCGTTCCTGGTCAACGCTGGGTGACGAAAAAACCTACAACGACGTGTTTACTCTCTCTCGGGAGGCTTTTGCCGAAAAGAAAGGCGGAGAGCGCCTTCCACGGCCTCCCTACTTTCGAAACATGGAAAAGGTCAATTTGGATGGGGGGCTACCTCCAATCCTGAGAAACGGCGACGTGGCCTTACTTACTGCGGAAGATTTTGCAAAAGCCGTCGATGGGGAGCGAATTTACGATACCCGATTGCCCGAAGCGTTTGCCGGCGGTCATATACCGAATAGTTACAGTGTCTGGCATGGAGGCTTACCGGTATTTGGCGGATGGTTAGCAGATGCACAGAACTCTATTTATTTAGTAACTGATCGCGATGATGACGTGGATCCCGGAGTGCGCTATTTAAGTAATATTGGTCTGGATAACGTGCGTGGTGCATTAGCGGGGGGATTTGAAGCATGGAGGGATGCTGGGCGTGAATGGCGCCAAAGCGGCGT
The DNA here is from genome assembly GCA_051747845.1 of Pseudomonadota bacterium. GTDB lineage: Bacteria > Pseudomonadota > Gammaproteobacteria > Enterobacterales > Alteromonadaceae > Idiomarina. Next base: position 20,907 of record JBNJGQ010000020.1, on the reverse strand, counting down.
AATTACCCCACTGGCATTGAAAGAAATGGAACCAGCGCCGCAATTGCTTGACGTGCGGGAAATTGACGAGTTTGAAAGTGGGCACATACCCAATGCGGTAAACTGTTACGTAGGATATTTGCAAGACAAAATTAATGAACTTCCGTTTGATAAAGAGCGGCCATTAGTGGTTACCTGTGGGGTAGGTCATCGAGCGGGGGTGGGCGTTAGCATTTTACTGAAAGCCGGTTTTAAGGACGTCCGCAATCTATTAGGCGGTATGAAAGCATGGACAGCGCTTGGTTTTCCTACTGACTAATTTATCAGCCTGTTTTCTAGCGTGTATTTAATAGCCGCTATAAAGGCTTCTATTGTAAAAAATCTATTTAATAGACCATATAAACGCTTTTAATTAAAATAAATAACGTTCCTTAAATAGTCTGCTATACTTTAATTATCGGTTTAAAGTCTATTTAAGGTTCGTTATATGGATTCTGAGCGCGTTTCAACCATCATTGGTCAGCGAGTCAGGCAGTATCGGTTGAACCAGGATTTAACTCAGGAGGACTTAGCTACCTTAGCGAATGTCTCACTGAATGCGGTTAAATCCGCGGAGGGTGGTAAAAGCACCTTACCGACCTATGTCGCAATTCTTCAAGCTTTGGGTCATATCGACAATTTACTGGCCGCGTTCCCGGACGAGGGCGTTTCGCCTGTGCAACTATTAAAAAGTAGCACCAGACAAAAGAAACGGGCGAGCGGTAAAACGCGTGTGAAACCTGCTGACAATGAGGAGCTGGACTGGTGATTAATACCATTGAAGTTCGCTACAAAGGCGAGCCTATCGGTGCCTTAAGTTATAACAAAGGCGACACGGCTGCGCGGTTCGAGTACTTATCTGAATTTGTCGAAAAAAATATTCCGCTGGCGCCTTTAACCATGCCTGCCGAGAAAGGACGAATTTACTCCTTTCCGGGGTTAAACTGGGATACCTTCAGAGGCCTGCCGGGCATGCTGGCCGACTCTTTGCCCGATGATTTTGGTAATGCGGTACTGAACCAATGGGTTGCGCAACAGCCCGATCGCACAGAACCTCTGAGCCCGCTTGAGCGGCTTCAGTATACCGGCGAGCGGGGCATGGGCGCTCTTGAGTATCACCCCGCACGGAAGAATCAAACCAACGCCAAAAACAAGGACATTGAGCTTGAGAGCTTAATGAAATTAGCGCAGGAAGTGCTTGATGCGCGAAAGGGCTTTCGTCAGCGCACGCACTTTGATGACGCGGCAGACAAAGAAATGATGCAGGCCTTATTAGCGGTTGGCACCAGCGCAGGTGGCGCACGGCCAAAAGCGGTATTGGCGTTTAATAAGGATTTCAGTCAGGTTCGTTCAGGGCAGGGACTTGTGCCCGAAGGGTTTGAGCATTATCTGCTGAAGTTTGACGGTGTAAAGGAGCGCGACCCTTCTCAGCAAACTTTTGGTGACCCGTTAGGTTACGGCGCTATGGAGTATGTGTATTACTTAATGGCCACGCAAGCTGGCATTCATATGATGCCGTGTCATTTACTGGATGAAGGCAACCGACGCCATTTTGTGACCAAGCGCTTTGACAGAATAGGCAATCAGAAAAAGCATATTCAAACGCTTACCGCTATTAAACACGTAAACTATCACGACATTGGTGCGTTTTCTTATGAAGAGCTGTTTCAGGTTGCCCGCCAGCTAAGGTTGCCGAGAGCCGACGCCATAGACTTGTTTCGTCGTATGGTTTTTAACCACGTAGCAACCAACCACGATGATCACTCCAAGAATTTTGGTTTTATGCTGGAGGACAAGCAATGGCGGTTGAGCCCAGCTTACGACGTTGCTTTTAGCTATAAACCCGGAAACCCCTGGGTAGAGCAGCACTGGATGTCGTTAAACGGCAAGCGCAGCGGCCATACCCGCGCCGACTTTTACGCGCTGGCAGACGTTCAGTTACCACGGGTAGAGCGCAAAGAAATTGATACCATTATTGATGATGTGATAAACGCGGTGTCTCAGTGGCGGGAGTTAGCCACTGAACATGAGGTGCCTAAAGCGCTTGCCGACTCAATAGAGGGGCATCTCAGGCCGAAAGACTTTGCCTGAGAGGCGTTTATAGACAATAACAACGCTGCTTATGTGCCTTTTATTATTCTGACCATACTGCGTATTCGTTGCCGCTAGGGCAGGTAAATTGAAAGCGTCGACCACCGGGAAAATCAAATATCGGCTTAATGACTTTACCGCCTGCGTCCTCAACGCTTTTTAAACTTTGCTCGAGGTCTTTGCTATACAGAACCACCAAGGCACTGCCGGTGGCGGTCTCTGCCACTAAATCGGACTGATAAAACCCGCCTTCGAGCCCCGCATTTTGAATAGCAGAGTATTCTGGGCCATAGTCAACAAACTCCCAGCCAAAGGCCTGCTGAAAAAAGCGCTTGGTTGCTTCAAGGCTGCGCGCCGGTAGTTCAATGTAATTAATTTTGGTTGAGTTCATTGTGTGCCTCGCTTAGGGCTTTTTGGAATTTTTGAGACTAATTATAGCGGCGTGATGAGCCAATTCTCACTATAGTGTCGAGCCTGTTACGGCATACTATGCAACGGTAAGATCAAGCTTCTGAACCTTATCTAAACTTAAGTTTTTTCCAGCATGCCATAAGTCGTATGCATCCTGCATAGCTAGCCAACTCTCCGGGCTTCTGCCCAAAGCTTTCGATAAACGTAACGCCATTTCAGGGCTTATGCCACTTTGGCACTTCAAAACTCTGTTTAAAGTGGAAGGGGAAACATTAAGTTTTGTCGCTAAATACCGACAACTCAAGCCAAAAGGCTGCATATAGGTTACTAGAATAAATTCACCAGGATGGACAGGGTTATGCATAATAGACATTAGTGATAATCCTCGTAGTTAAGCAGATATACGTGACCATCACGAAACTCGAAGGTTAAACGCCAGTTGCCACTCACCGCTATCGACCAAATATCTTTTCGAACACCTTTTAACGGATGAAGCCTGTATCCCGGGATATCTAGATCTGAAACTTTCATAGCAGTATTTAATGCCGCTAACTGCATACGTAACCTCGCAGCATGATTTGCTTGAATTCCGCGAGTACTTACAGTTTCAAAGTAGAGCTTCAATCCTTTGTGTCTAAATGTTTTGATCATGAGATATTAGTGTAGCGTGTTGCGCAACGGTGTCAATTTGTAATTTATTTCTATTTTCGGCATATGCGCTCTGTACTGAATTTTATTCATCCTCTACGTTTTCCCTAACTCGTAAAAAGCTGGCAAAGCGCGGCACGCCATTATTGGTGTAGCCGTGGTACTTGTAGGTAATGATACTCCCGACAGGTGGCGGGTTAGCGCGTTCTGCATCTGTAAACCCAGTGCCAATAGAAAATTCAATGCCTTGTTGATTTCGCACGCGTAAAGCGCCGAGCATACCGGTATATTTGCCTTTGCCCGGTAAATGGGCGATAACCTCGGCCTCATCGTCGAAATAGGGTTTTAACTTCAATAAAGCGTCGCTCCTGCCAGACTGATGAGGTGCCGTTGCCAAGTGTAGCATCAGGCCTTCTGCGCCCTTTTTAACTATAGCTTGCAGGTGTTTGCTTAACTCATGGTTGGAATGAAACCGTTGCTGCTTAACCGCTTTAATATGTTCAGTGTTTATTTGCTCAATTAAGTTCGAATAGTTTTTGTATCGTTCTTCGAAAGGCAGCTGAGCGTCAGGCATATCAAACACCATATATTGGACTTCGCGCCAACGTTCTTCTTCTGGTATTTGCGTTCTGACAATAGAACTCAAGTCCTCAAAGTTCTGACGCTTTGTCCATAGCTCACCATCAAGCCAAACGTCGGGTAGCGGTGCAGTAAACCACTCAGGAGCTGATATCAGATTGCCTTGCCGGGTCAGTAGTTGCGATCCTGTCCAAATGGCCCGGATACCGTCGTATTTTTCACTCACTAAGTAGTTGCTAATGGGGATGGTTGCGTCCTTTTCATATACTTTTGCGAGCTGGGTTTGCGTTGAGGCCTGCAACGGTGCTGCGGGACATGCATAAAAGGCAGCGATCAAAAATGCCGCTAAATAAACGAGGCGAATTTTAGAGAGTGTTGGCATCCTTGCCTCTTATTTTGGATTGAGTTGCAGCGCGTTTGCGCCAGGTGTCATAAAGAGACTAGCATCGGTTGCTAAAGTTGGCAGCGTGGCGATGTCGTATTATGAGCTAAGCAAACCGATTTTCGCATTACGTTATGAGTCAAATTCGCGAAAACGGCGTATAAGAAAGTGAAGTTCGCAAAAGGTGGTACTAATGTCAGAGCACAGTTCGAAACTTATTATTTTCTTCGATGGCGGATGCCCATTGTGCGTTAAGGAAATGCGGCATTTAAGGAAGCTTGATGAGAAACGACACATCAAGTTCGAGAATATTAATGAGCCGGACTTTAACCAACGGTACCCTCAAGTTGAAGTTGCTAAGGCTAACCAGTATTTACACGGGCAGACCGGCTCCGGTGACATGATCTACGGTCTGGATGTAACCTATGAGGCCTGGTCGTTAGTGGGTAAAGGTTGGATGATTGCCCCTCTGCGCTGGCCTGTTATTCGGTGGTTTGCTGACAAAACCTATTTATTTTTTGCACGTAACCGCAACCGCATTTCCAAGCTATTAACAGGTAAAGAGCGCTGCGCGCAGTGTTCTATTGACTAATACTTATTCTAAGCCTTGTCGTTTTAAGTAACGGCTAAGCTGCTCAGTGAGTTGTAAACGCTCACTTTCTGATAGAACGCTTAGTAGACTTTCCTGGGTCTGGACATGTTGATGAATGACTTGGTTGCTCAGAACTAGCCCTTTATCGGTGAGTTTTACCCAGTTAACGCGACCGTCATTTTTATCCTGCTCACGTGTCACGAACCCTTTTTTCTGAAGCAATGTCAGACGGCTGGTCATGCTGCCCGAAGTAACCAGCATTTGTTCCAGTAGTTGGTTAGGGGTCAACCGGTAAGGTTTTCCTGAACGGCGCAAAGTCGCCAGCACATCAAACCCCGCGTCGGTAAGTCCGAACTGGCGAAAAGTATTATTCATAGCAGACGCCATATGTTTATGGATTACCTGGAGCCTGCCGACAAGTTCCATGGTTGAGGTATCGAGCTCGGGGAGCTCTTTGGCCCATTGTTGTTTTATTCGTTCTAAATTTTGCATCGCTAGTGAACTCAATATGCTCTATTATCGTATATCTTGAATTCAAGATAAATGATAGTAAGAGTACTTTCAATATGAAAAATCGGTATTTGGTTTTACTTCTGGTTCCTATGGTGAGCGCAGCGGCGCAAGAGCCGCCTAAAGTAACAGCGCAGCAATTTGTTAATTTACAGCAGGGCGAAGCGGCTCACGAAGGTTTTCGGAGAGCTCATGCTAAAGGCATTTGTGTTACGGGGGAGTTTCGTTCAAACGGGCAGTTAGCCAGCTATTCAAAAACGGCACTATTTGAAACGGGCTCCATGCCGTTTATCGGGCGTTTTTCTGTTGCAGGCAATAACCCAACAGCGCCTGACTTAAAAGCACCGGTACGCAGTTTAGCTTTGAGCTTTGCCATGAGTTCGACCGAGCAATGGCGTATTGCAATGAATACGCCGCCCGTTATGGCAGTTAAAGACCCGCATACTTTTTACCAGCAAATTCAGGCGATTCAGGCAGGCCCTAAAGCAATACAGGCGTTCTTTGCCGAGCACCCTGAGAGCTCAGACTTTCTGAGCTGGAAAGCCCAATACCAACCCAGCGGAAGTTTTGCTGCGGAAACCTATAACAGCATTAACGCGTTTTATCTGGTGAATTCAAGCGGCGAAAAGCAAGCCGTACGCTGGACTATGCAACCGACGGTTTCAGTTTCTGCTGACAACTTAGAGGGTGTGGATGCTCTGCACGAAGAAATTACTAACCGGGTAGCGAAAGAAGACATTGTTTTTGATTGGATCTTTACCTTGGCAAATGAGGACGACGATGAGAACAATCCAGCAAAGGCGTGGCCGGACAGTCGCGAGCAAATTACGGCGGGGCAAGTTGTTATTACTGCGGTAACGCCGCAATTGCAGGGCGAATGTCACGGTATCAATTACGATCCGCTGGTGTTACCAACTGGTATTGAGGCAACCCGTGACCCCATACTTCGGGCTCGGTCTGCGGCTTATGCCGAGTCTTATCGGCGCAGAGCAAAAGAAGCGTTAATGGGTGAGCTAGAGGGGCAGGGTAATGAGTAACCCACATAAGTTTTCGGTATCAATGCGCTTGTTCCACTGGGCTATGGCGGCGTTGGTTATTTCGATGTTGGCGGCGGGGTTACTAATGGTTCGCTCATTAGAGCCCTGGCAGTTAAGCATTTTAACCGTACATAAAGCTTTCGGTGTTGTTGCTGCCGTATTGGTTATTGCGCGCCTGGTTAATCGTTTGTTCCATCAAATTCCGGCATTACCCGGAGACTTATCAAGCCTGCAGAAATTTGTCGCTAAGGCTTCGCACTGGCTGCTTTATTTGCTGTTGTTCGCCATGCCTATTTCCGGGTACTTAATGCAGTACTTTGCCGGGCGACCAATTGACGTATTTGGCTGGTTCCGCTTACCGGCGGCGCTTACTGTCAATATTGAGAACTATGCCGTATTCCGGGAACTGCACGGTTGGCTGGCAATAGCACTTATGGCACTGGTTGCTTTGCACGTTGCTGCAGCCTTGCATCATCACTTTATTCGTAAGGACACGGTTCTGAAAAGTATGCTTTAGTGCGTTATTGCCTAACGCTGTTTATATTGTGTTGGGCAGTAGCCGCGCGACACTCCCGCGGGGCGTAGTTTTCGATGTTTGGTATTGCGCCCCGACACACGTTCTCGCCACAAGCGGAAACTGCCGGGCTTAAGTTGCGAACGCATAAACTTCACAACCTGCTTTTCCTGTAGGCCAAATTGTTCTTCAATAGCTTCAAATGGCGTGCGGTCTTCCCACGCCATTTCTATAACGCGCGATACTTCAGATTCAGTCAGATTCATAAACAGGCTACTTAGTTGTTTTTATTCAATTACGTTAGCCTTTGTGAATCAGATCTTCACAGCTACACCTGTTCTATTCTATAAACCGTAAAGATGGCCTGCGTATCTTTATTTTAAGATGTGTTGTACTAGGCTTAATAGTAGAGAAAGCGAAACTCACTGACATTTTAACGATTAAGGAGGCTTTATGACTGGGCCAATGAATCCGAAAATTAAAAAAGACGAGCAGGATCTTAGCGAAGAAGAAAAGCGGAAGCTGCAGTCACAGCAGGACAAAGAAAACCAGAGCCGTGAAGACCACAGTCGGCCAAGTTCAACTCATGACACTCACTCGCAGAAAGATAAGCAGATAGCCCCGGAGCAACGTGGCCGGGACTCTCAGTAATTATCGTCTGATTGAGAAAGGAGGGAACAATGCCAGACGTTTGGCGCGACAAAGACGAGCGTATGTATCAGCATATTAAGCAGTCACAGCTGGATGACGGAAAGAGTGAAGACGAAGCAGAGGAAATTGCCAGTCGCACTGTGAATAAGCAGCGACGCGAGGAGGGGGTTACCGATAACACCACTACTCAGGGGACAGGTAATCCCAATACTCGGCTGGAGGAGCGCACCAAAGATGAGCTATACAATAGAGCGCAGCAGCTTAATATTGATAACCGCAGCCAAATGAGTAAAGAAGAATTGATTGAGGCTATAAGGCAAAAGCAGTAAGGGATTAAAGCTGACGAATGTCTGTTTTGGTGGTTTAATATAGCCACCAGTTTGGGAAATAAAGCAGTCAAATTGTCATGGCCGACACGCAGTACATAACCAAAAATCGTCTTTCGCAAGAAGTGAATAAAGCCCGCGTATGGGTCGCTATTATTGGCGCACCTATTGCGGGCTTTTTAATGTACAAATTACCAAACTTCTGGTGGGTTGTCGGATTAATTTACCTCTTCAGTATTATTGGGGCGGCATCTACTAAGCGTTCGGGTGCCAGAGGCGAATTAAAAACACTGAAGCTGCTAAAAAAGCTCCCCGATAGCTATGTGCTGTTTAATCAGGTCGACGTACCCAATTCGCGAGCAAAACGCGGCTTCACGGAGCTGGATTTAATCGTGGTGGGCCCTAACGGTGTGTTTGTTGTGGAAGTAAAAAACAACAACTCTAAAGTAACGGGAGATGAGCAATCTTCTAATTGGGTAGCCCATAAAGTAGGGCGCAAAGGTGGCCGGTATACAGCCAAAGTTCGAAATCCAATAAAGCAGTTAAAAAAGCAAATACATGTATTGGCAGAGCATTTGAAGAAAAACCGCGCATCTACCTGGATAGACGGCGTTGTGTTTTTCTCACACCGCAGCTCACGGGTTAAATTGTCTTCACCACCCAGCGTGCCAGTGATTGAACGTAAAGGGCTGGTCGAGTATATTTTGAACTATCAGCCCAAGCGGGCACCGTTAAATGTTGAGAAAGTCGTCCAACAATTAATAGAACTTAAGCAAATGACGAGCTGAAGGATGTATAAAGAACAAGCCGTTAGGGCGAGGCTGGCCCGGAAAATCAAAGGCATTCCTGCCTGGCTTTGGTTATTAACCATCTACCTTAGTTACTTTACGCTCTTGCACTTTATCGGCCAGGGATTTGCAGTTTTGTTCGTAGCCGCAATCGTTGCCTCTGCGTCGCTTATTAGCTCCAGAGGTCGAGAGCAGAATAAAGTTAAAAATATCATGACTTTGTTGGATGTGAATGGTGACAAGTTACGTGTTGGTTTGGAACAAGTCCCCAATAAAAAACTGAAACGCGTAGCGGTGGGCGAGTACGACGAGGAATACGCTATTTTACAGTTCCCTTTTAATTATCAAGTCTCGAGTGACCATCTATTCCCCATTCAGCAGCTCAATTCAGTCCGCGAATTTTTCAAAACGCATTACCCTCAAGTTGAATTGATCACCTAATTCTTCACACCTCCGCCATCATTTGTTAACAAAAGCGTAACAAAGTTCTTTTAATGTGACTTGGTGTGTGGTACTTATGAGTTGTGGTTTTTTTGTTAACAAACAGATTAACTGCAGCGCTAATACCATAATTAAAAAAGTTGTATCAAAAAAGCAGAGGGTCATAACATGGATCATTCAGAAGAACTGCAAAAGGTTAATGACAAGTCTGGTAAGGGTCGCGCGGCAAAACGTAAATGGCGTGAAATAGAACAACTAAAAGAGAAGTACCGGTTGCGGGAAGAACTCTCTGATATGGATTACTCGCTTGAACTCGATTTAGAAGAAATCGAACTATAAAAAGAACGCCGTCTGGGTTACCTCAGACGGCGTTTTGCTTTTTAGCGACTGAAAAACAGCTTAGCGAATTTGTGCCAGCATTTGTTTTAATGCTTTTGGCGCACCGGCAGCTATGTTGCCTGACTGAATGTAGTTGTGACCACCCTGAAAGTCACTGACTATGCCTCCTGCTTCGCGAATCAATAATTCGCCGGCTAACATGTCCCAGGGCTTGAGGCCCATTTCCCAAAATGCATCATGACGTGCAGCAGCTACGTAAGCTAAATCTAAAGCGGCTGCGCCTGCGCGACGTACATCGGCACAGTGTTCAAACAGTTTGCTGAACATATCCAGGTATTCTGGTAAGCGGTTTTTCATTTTGAATGGGAACCCGGTAGCAATAATAGCGCCTTTTAATTCCACCTTAGGAGAAATACGTAAACGACGGCCATTTAGCTGGGCGCCTGCACCGCGTGATGCAGTGAAGAGTTCTTCGCGCATAGGGTCATACACAACGGCCTGTTGAACAGAGCCTTTGTGAAGTAAAGCAATAGAAATACAAAAATGGGGGATACCGCGCATGTAATTGGTGGTGCCGTCTAGCGGATCGATAACCCACTGGAAGTCATTTTCTTTACCAGCCTGGGTACCGCTCTCTTCTGCAATGATGCCATGGTCCGGGTAGGACTTTTTGATAGTGTTGATAATAGCCTGTTCTGCGGCCTTATCCATTTCAGTAACCCAGTCATTTAAGCCTTTTGATTCGGCTTCAACAGGGCTGCCCTGATCGAAATTTTTAACTAAAATTTTGCCGGCCGCACGCGCTGCGCGCACCGCAATATTTAACATCGGATGCATACCAATTACCTGTGCTGTAAAAGAACAATTTTCGGTCGCGGATCATACCAGTGTTACGGTATCATGCCAAACTTTTCCATAAGTCGAGAAAAATCCAAGGGAAACGCCATGCTTGATAACATTCGTATTGTTCTGGTGAACACGTCTCACACCGGGAACATAGGCTCTGTTGCCCGTGCCATGAAAACCATGGGCCTGTCTAAATTAACATTAGTGGACCCAGTGCAGGAGCCAGACAGTCACGCATCGGCTTTGGCGGCTGGCGCAACTGATATTTTGGCATCGGCGACTATTGTGGACACCTTGCAAGAAGCCATTGCCGATTGTGGATTGGTTATTGCAACCAGTGCTCGAAACCGTACGCTGGACTGGCCGTTGTTAGGCCCGCGCGAGTGTGCAGGCAAAGTGCTGGAAGAAGTGGGACAGCACGAGGTGGCTTTAGTGTTTGGTCGTGAAAACAGCGGGCTGACCAACGAGGAGTTGCAGCAAAGTCAGTTCCACCTGCACATACCAACAAACCCGGATTACAGCTCTCTGAACCTGGCTATGGCGGTGCAAACGGTGTGCTATGAGTTGCGTATGCAGTGGCTGGAATTGCAACAACGTCGCCCTGAAGAATTACCGGAATACCCAAGAGCCGAAGATTTAGAACGGTTTTATGAGCACCTTGAGAAAACCTTAGGTGAAACTGGGTTTATTGTGCGTCAGCACCCGGGACAGGTTATGACAAAATTACGTCGCTTGTTTAATAGGGCCCGGCCGGAAGAGAACGAAATTAATATTTTGCGGGGCATTTTAGCGTCGGTGGATAAATCGACAGGCAATACTTGACTAAAATAGTCAGGAATGTAAAAGTTCATAACATAATGTGCTGATTTAAACACCAGAGGAAACCACCATGCGCCTGACGTCAAAAGGTCGATACGCAGTTACAGCTATGCTGGACGTTGCGCTTTTTACGGCAAATGGTCCTGTGCCGTTAGCGGACATTTCTGAGCGTCAGGGAATATCACTGTCGTATTTAGAGCAACTATTTGCGCGTTTGCGTAAGCATGGACTGGTGGACAGTGTACGCGGTCCGGGCGGTGGTTATCGTCTGGGTTGTCCGGCAACCGATATCTCTGTTGGTGCGGTCATTCATGCTGTTGATGAATCTATCGATGCGACTCGTTGCCAGGGTAAAGCTAACTGCCAGGGCGGTGAGCGTTGTCTGACTCATTCGTTGTGGGAAGGCTTAAGTGACCGCATAGCGGACTTTCTGGACGGCATTACCTTGGCTGAACTGATGAAAAAGCGCGATGTTGGCGATGTTCTGAGTCGGCAAAATTCACTTCATAATAAAAGTGAAGAAGAGATTAAGTTAAACTCACATCTTTAATATTGTCTTTAGTTTGTCAGGAGCAACGAAGTGCCCAAGTTTCCCCTTTATTTTGATTATGCTGCAACCACCCCTGTAGACCCTGTTGTAGCAGAGAAGATGATGGGATGTTTAACTCAGGATGGTCTCTTCGGAAACCCTGCATCACGTTCACATAAATACGGTTGGCAGGCTGAGGAAGCTGTTGATGTTGCCCGACATCAGGTTGCCGATTTACTTAATGCCGACGCGCGCGAAATAGTGTTTACTTCTGGCGCGACCGAGTCGGATAACCTGGCAATAAAAGGTGCGGCTCAGTATTACTCTGCTAAAGGTAAGCATGTTATTACGCTGAAAACTGAGCACAAAGCAGTATTAGATACTTGCGCTCAGTTAGAAAAAGAAGGTTTTGAAGTCACTTACCTGGATGTGGATAGCGACGGTCTGCTGGATATGGATATGTTCCGCTCAGCCCTGCGCGAAGATACTGTCCTGGTGAGCGTTATGCTGGTTAATAATGAAATTGGCGTTATTCAGGACATTGCTGCTATTGGGCAACTTTGTCGTGAAAATGGCACCTTATTCCACGTTGATGCCGCCCAGGCGTCAGGCAAAGTGCCCATGGATATGGCTGAGTTGCCCGTCGACTTAATGTCTCTTTCTGCTCACAAAATGTATGGTCCTAAAGGTATTGGGGCGCTCTATGTGCGTCGTACGCCCAGAGTTCGGCTACTTGCGCAAATGCACGGTGGCGGTCATGAGCGGGGTATGCGTTCAGGTACCTTACCAACACACCAGATTGTCGGCATGGGTGTTGCTGCTGAAATTGCGCGTAATGAGTTGGAGCTGGAGCCTGCACGAGTTGAAAACTTGCGTCAGCGGCTGTGGAAGGGGGTTAGCCAGTTAGAAGGTGTAACCTTGAATGGCTCTGACTCGCAACGGATTCCGCATATTACCAATATCAGCTTTGCCGGAGTCGATGGTGAACTGCTGCTAATGGCGTTAAAAGATCTTGCGCTTTCGTCGGGCTCGGCCTGCACGTCGGCCAGCGTTGAACCCTCGTATGTGTTAAGAGCATTAGGTGTTGAACATGAGCTGGCAATGAGCTCATTGCGCTTTAGTATTGGCCGTTACACGTCTGAAGATGATATCGACAGTGCAGTAGAGCTTATCCACCGCACTATCGGTACCTTGCGAGGGGCCGCTTAGTCTTTCAGCAAGCCGGAAAAGGTTTTGCGAAATTTAGCCAGCTTAGGTGAAATGACCGCCTGACAATACGGGTTTTCCGGGTTTCTGGCGTAGTAGTTTTCGTGGTAATCCTCCGCCGGATAAAAGGTCCCTAACTCTGTGACCTCAGTCACTATAGGCGCTGCAAACGCGTCGTCAGCCTCTAGCTCTGCAATAATTTTTTCGGCTTCTCGTTTTTGCTCGTCGTTATGATAGAAAATTGATGTGCGATATTGCGTGCCCACATCGTTGCCCTGACGATTAACCTGCGTTGGATCGTGCAGGGTGAAAAAGATTTCTAAGATTTGACGGTAAGAGATTTGCTCCGGATCGTACTGGAGTTGAGCGACTTCCGCGTGCCCCGTATTTCCCGAGCAGACTTGTTCGTAAGTAGGGTCTACAGTGTGACCACCCGTGTAGCCCGATTTAACCGACTGAATGCCTTTTACCTGAAGGAAGGCTGACTCGACACACCAGAAGCAGCCGCCGCCCAGGGTAGCTTGTTCGTATTCATTGTTCGCCATGTAAGAACTCCTTATCGTCAAATAGACGTCTATATGGCTAATTTGTTTTAGCATCCTAGCTGAGAATCAGTGAAAAAACAATCACTAGGTATTCGATTTCTGTGCTGATCTCACGTATAATCCGCGCGACTAACTTATCCCTTTATTTTATTGGAGTTTATAACCATGGCTTTAGAGCGTACTCTATCAATTATCAAGCCTGATGCAGTTGCAAAAAACTTAATCGGCGCTATCTACAACCGTTTTGAATCTGCAGGTCTTCGCATTGTTGGTGCTAAAATGATGCACTTAAGCAAAGAACAGGCAGAAGGTTTCTACGCTGAACACAAAGAACGTCCTTTCTTTGGCGCTTTGGTTGAATTCATGACTTCAGGTCCTATCGTTGTTCAGGTGCTTGAAGGTGAAGACGCTGTACGTAAAAACCGTGACATCATGGGTGCTACGAACCCTGCAGAAGCACTGGCAGGAACTATCCGTGCCGACTATGCTGAAACTATAGACGAAAATGCGGTACACGGTTCAGATGCAACTGAATCTGCTGCACGCGAAATCTCGTATTTCTTCAGCGACGAAGAAGTTTGCCAGCGCACTCGTTAAGACGTAAGAAAATATGGCCTGACGGAAACGTCAGGCTACATCAGAACACTGGAGCTTTATGACCAACGCAATAGATAAAAAAGTGAACTTACTCGACCTGAATCGTGAAGGAATTAAAGAATTCTTTCGTGAAATGGGTGAGAAACCGTTTCGTGCCGAACAGGTTATGAAGTGGCTGTATCACTTTTGTGTCGATGACTTTGATGAGATGACAAATCTTAATAAAGTTTTGCGTGAAAAGCTCAAGCAAGTGGCCGAGATTCGCGCTCCTGAAATTCGTGAACAACAGCAGTCGTCGGATGGCACTATCAAGTTCGCAATGACGTTGTTCGACGGTCAGGACGTGGAAACGGTATGGATACCCGAAGGTGACCGCGCTACTTTGTGCGTGTCTTCTCAGGTTGGTTGTGCATTAGAGTGCACTTTCTGCTCAACAGGGGCTCAGGGTTTTAACCGTAACCTCAGTGTGGCAGAAATCATCGGTCAGGTATGGCGGGTGAACCAGCTGTTAGGGGCTTATGGCAAAACTGGAATTAAACCCGTAACGAACGTTGTCATGATGGGCATGGGTGAACCCTTGCTGAATTTAAACAATGTTGTTCCGGCAATGGAATTAATGTTAGATGACCTGGGTTTCGGTTTATCCAAACGCCGTGTCACTTTAAGTACTTCAGGTGTTGTTCCTGCATTGGAAAAATTGCGTGAACGTATTGATGTGATGTTGGCGATTTCATTGCACGCACCAGATGATGAACTGCGCAACGAGATTGTACCGGTTAATAAGAAGTACAATATTGAAGAATTTTTGGCATCGAGCCGTCGTTACGTTGAGCAGTCAAAAGCTCAGCGTAAAGTAACGGTAGAGTATGTCATGCTGGACCATGTGAATGACTCAACCGATCAAGCGCATGCGCTGGCAAAAACGTTAAAAGATACTCCAAGTAAAATTAACCTGATTCCGTTTAACCCGTTCCCGGGCTCGGACTACGGTCGCTCCAGCAATTCACGTATTGACCGTTTTGCTAAGGTACTGATGGAGTATGGTTTTACTGTAATGGTAAGGAAGACCCGGGGCGACGATATTGATGCCGCTTGTGGGCAATTGGTCGGCGACGTCATTGATCGTACAAAACGCATACTGAAGCGTCAGCAGAAACAGCGTGGTGGAGAAGCAATAGCTGTAAAGACCGCGTAAATTAACAGAATCGCAGGCACAAGGAGTGTGATAATGCGAGCCGCTTTATTATTGATAGCCGCAGCGCTATATGGTTGTACCGCTAACCCTGAACAGCCGGTTTCTGAGGGTAAAGATGTACGGTTGCAGCTTGGACTTGCTTATTTAGCGCAAGGAAAGTTAAAACTTGCGTATCCGCATTTGCAAACTGCATTAAAGAATAACCCTCAGTCTCTGGATGCCAATTTAGCCTTAGGGCAATGGTATTTATCGACAAATGATGTTGATTCAGCTTTGTCACTTTACCAACAGGCATTATCATGGCAACCTATGAGCGGTGCATTGTACAATAACTATGCGGTTGCACTGTGTGTGGCTGGTGACTGGAAAACAGCACTGACGTATTTTGATAAAGTGACGTTGGATAGTAAGTATCCACATCACGACCGGGCCAGGGAAAATAGAGCCGAATGCCTGGAACGAGGAAGTCACGACGCAGCTCAACCATAACAGGGAAACCCCTTACAATCATGACTGCTGAAAACGAACCAACACAAGATAACGAAAAAACAGAACCTGAAGCGGTAAAAGAAACAGAACAAATGCCGAGCAAAGGTCCTGGACAAATACTAAAAGAAGCTCGTGAAGCAAAAGGCCTAAGCCAACGCGAGGTTGCGGACCAATTGCGTTTGAGAAAGCAGATCATTGAGTTGCTGGAAGCCGATGACTACTCCACTTTTTCGACGCCTACTTTTATCAAGGGCTATTTAAGAGCTTATGCCAAGCTGCTGGACCTGGATGACACTGAATTATTTCAGGCCTACAAAGCAAAAGGCTTCCAGGAAGTTCAAAGTAGCCAGATGCAGAGCTTTTCACGACGTAAAAAGCATCAGGAAAACGATAACCGCCTAATGTTGATTACTTATGTGGTCATTATTGTTGTCATTGCCTTAGTTATCTGGTGGTGGCAAGAACCTGATCTTGGTTTTAATGAAGAGATCAATGGAACTCAGGAGAGTTCAGAAGTTGCTCCGGCTGAAGCGGAGGATGAGGCCGATAGTGTTGGCGGTATCGAAATTTCGAATCAGCCGACAGAACCCCAAATTGGGCCTGACGAAGAAGACGCCGTGTTAGAGTCAGATGTTGAAACCGAAGATACCAATGTCGCTGTCGAGTCTGTACAGGAACCGGCTACAGAAGACGGAGAGCCTAGTAGCGAGTCGACGGACAACACCGTGGCGGATGCTGAGCCGATTACCGAAGTGACAGACAGTGATCAATCGTCTACTGAGAGTGTTGAAGAAGCTACACCTCAAGCTGAGCCAACGGAAACTGATGCTGAGCCTGAACCGACGGAAGCAGCTCCTGTGCCGACAGAACAATCTGAGCAGAGTGAAGCGAATTCAGCCAGTTTGGTTTTAGACTTTAATGAAGAATGTTGGGTGAAAATTGATGACGCAACTGGTGAAACTCAGGCCGTTGGTGTTAAAGCAGCGGGCTATCGCATGCCGGTACCGGGCGAGGCGCCGTTTTCAGTGACGTTGTGTAAACCAGAAGCCGTTGACGTAAGCTTTAACGGTAATGCAGTGGATATGAGTCAGTTCCGTACGGGTCGTGTTGCGCGCTTCACCGTGCCGACAGAAGAGTAGTAGAGGTCAATTTAAGGTTATGATGCACGAAAATCCAATTAAACGCCGTCCTTCACGCCGTTTGTATGTAGGTAATGTACCTATTGGCGATGGCGCACCGATTGCTGTGCAGTCTATGACAAATACTGAAACCACCGATGTTGATGCGACCGTTGCTCAGATAGAAGCATTAGCCCAGGCCGGAGCCGATATCGTCCGGGTTTCTGTACCGACTATGGAAGCGGCTGAAGCTTTCAAACATATAAAACAGCGCAGCTCTGTACCGCTGGTTACTGACATTCATTTCGATTACCGCATTGCGCTTAAAGTTGCCGAATATGGTGCTGATTGCTTGCGTATTAATCCGGGCAACATTGGCCGTGAAGACAGAGTCAAAGCTGTGGTAGATGCCGCGCGCGACCGTAATATCCCGATTCGTATTGGCGTTAACGGTGGATCGTTGGAAAAAGATTTACAGGAAAAGTATGGTGAGCCAACAGCTGAAGCCTTAGTTGAGTCTGCCATGCGGCATGTCGATATTCTCGATAAACTCGACTTTCACGACTTTAAAGTCAGCGTTAAGGCATCCGATGTTTTTTTAGCGGTTGATTCGTATCGCCTGCTTGCAAAAAAAATAGACCAGCCACTGCATTTAGGTATTACCGAAGCGGGTGGTAAACGCAGCGGTGCCGTAAAATCTTCAGTAGGCTTAGGTATGCTGCTAGCTGAAGGTATTGGTGACACGCTTCGGGTTTCGCTTGCAGCGGACCCGGTTGAAGAAATTAAAGTAGGATTTGATATTTTGAAGTCACTGCGCATTCGCGCACGTGGTATCAACTTTATTGCCTGCCCAAGCTGCTCGCGTCAGGAGTTTGATGTTATTAGCACGGTTAATGAGCTGGAACAGCGTCTGGAGGATATAACTACGCCTATGGATGTTTCGGTAATAGGCTGTGTTGTTAATGGTCCGGGTGAAGCCTTGATATCTCACGTTGGTCTTGCCGGCGCAAAGAATAAAAGTGGCTTGTATATTGGTGGGGCACGCCAGAAACAACGTTTAGATAACCATAATTTAGTGGATGAGCTGGAAGCGCAAATTCGCGAGCAAGTGAAGTTTATTGAAGCTAATAAAATTGACGTAAAAGAAATTAACGGTTGATTTTACCCGCATCGACAAAGTCCTTATAATACCCGCTTATTTTCTGTATCGATAACCAGACGAGAAGGTTCCGTGGCGAATACAATACAAGCAATTCGTGGCATGAATGATTTGTTGCCAGAGCAGAGTCCGGCCTGGCAGCAGGTTGAAGCGGTAATACGACGTGTTGCTGCAAGCTACGGCTATAGCGAAATCCGTATGCCTGTGCTGGAAAGCACGCAACTTTTTAAACGTTCAATTGGCGAAGTAACGGATATTGTCGAGAAGGAAATGTACACTTTCGACGACCGTAACGGTGAAAGCGTCACCTTGCGCCCTGAGGGAACGGCCAGCTGTGTTCGTGCGGGGAATCAGCACGGTTTGCTGTATAACCAAATTCAACGCTTGTGGTACATGGGGCCTATGTTCCGTTACGAGCGCCCGCAAAAAGGCCGTTATCGGCAATTTCACCAGTTTGGTATTGAAACTTTTGGTTTAGAAAGCGCTGATGCCGACGCTGAAGTTATTCTGCTTTCTGCCAGGCTATGGCGCGAGTTTGGTATTGCGGATCAGGTTGAACTGCAGCTGAACTCTTTAGGGTCAAATGAAGCAAGGGCGAATTATCGCGATGCGTTGAGAAATTACTTGTCTGACTATGTAAACGAGTTGGATGAAGACAGTAAACGCCGCCTGGAAAGCAACCCGCTGCGTATTTTGGACAGTAAAGATGAAAATACCCAGAGGATTCTGGAAGGTGCGCCAAGTCTGTCTGAATACTGGGACGCAGAATCGAAAGAACATTTTGAACAGTTAACAGCTCGCCTGGAAGCTGCCGGTATTTCATATACCCTGAACGAACGTTTGGTACGTGGTCTGGATTACTACAACCGTACCGTGTTTGAATGGGTAACCACAGCTCTGGGCGCTCAGGGTACTGTTTGTGCGGGTGGTCGTTATGATGGTCTGGTTGAACAGTTAGGTGGTAAAGCAACGCCTGCGGTTGGCTTTGCAATGGGTATGGAACGTCTTGTACTACTACTGCAGGAGCAAGACAAGCTGACCCCAAGACGAGTCGTTGATGCTTACTTAATGCCGTTAGGCGAAGAAGCGGAACTAAATGCCCCTCGAATTGCCGAACAGCTGAGAAATGAGTTACCGGAACTGCGGCTGGTAAGCCACTGTGGCGGCGGTTCCATGAAAAAGCAAATGAAAAAAGCGGATAAGTCGGGTGCAGAAGTTGCTCTGATTATCGGTGCTGATGAAATCGCTCAGCAGCAAGTAACGGTGAAGCCGTTACGTACTGCTGAAGAACAACAAACTCTGGGCTGGCAGGCACTTATTGAGTATCTGCAACCAATGACGAGAGGGTAGTCAGGTGGATGAAGAACAACAAGTAGAACGTTTAAAAGAGTTCTGGAAAGAACACGGTAAAGGTATTGTTGCTGGTGTAGTCATTGGCTTTGGTCTTTTTTACGGCTGGCGCTACTACGACCAGCATACGCTGGAAACCCAGGAGCGTGCGTCAGCAAACTATGAGCAATTAACCTCGGGGCTATCTGAAGGTAGCGAGAACGCCTTACTCGAAGCTCAAAACTTTGTCAGTGAAAACCCAGAAAACGTATACGCACAGCTTGTCGCATTCCAACTGGCACAGCATGCGGCTGAACGTTCTGATCTGGCAACGGCAGTGACGGTTTTACAATCAGTTGTGGATAACGCAGATGATGAAAACATGTCGGCTTTGGCCAGTATTCGTTTAGCTCGGGTGTTAATTGCTCAGGAACAGCTGGACACGGCTTTAAGCTTAGTTCAAAAGCCTTTACCTGAAGCTTACGCCGGTTTTGCGGCGGAGTTGGAAGGTGACATACTTGCTGAGCAGGGCAATACCGAAGAAGCCCGAGCAGCTTATGAACGCGCATTGCAGGCAGGTGAGTCATTGACTCCGGCTCTGCAAATGAAACTCAACAGCCTGGCTAAGTCATAATGCAATTGATTAAACGCTTTATTAAAGGCAGCTTATTATTTTCTGCCACCCTTCTTGTTACCGGTTGTTCTCTTTTTGGTGACGACGACGAAGAACCGAAATTTGCTGAGTTACAGCCCATTTCGGCGGAAGTACAGCCCGAAGTTTTATGGGATGCCTCTGTTGGCAGCGGCATTGAAGAACACTTCTCGCGGCTGAACCCTGTGGTTGAGTACGGCAAGGTGTTTGCCGCCGATCGCAATGGATTAGTCAGTGCTTTTGACAAGTCCACAGGTGAACGCTTATGGCGAATTGATCTACGTCAGAATATTCAATTTGACCAGGCAACCGATGAAGGTTGGTTTAGCGGTATTTTCTCAAGCCCATTCCCTGCGCGTATTTCAGGTGGATTAGTGGCTCGTTATGACCGAATTTTTCTGGGAACAGAGAACGGTGATGTCGTTGCACTGAATGCTGAAAACGGAGACATTGTCTGGCACGCAGAAGTCAATAACGAAGTCATGTCAGATCCCGCTGTCGGTGAAGGTCGCGTTGTTGTGCATACGGGTGGCGGAAAAGTCATTAGCCTGGATGCAGAAACAGGCAAGCAGCAATGGGAATATGAATATCAAGCTCCGATGCTGACAATTCGTGGCGCATCTGCACCTGCCATTATTAGCGGCGGTATCGTTGTTGGCGACAGCAATGGTTCAGGCATGGTACTTATTGCTGATAACGGTCAGCAGGCATGGACTCAAACCATTGGTAAGCCAAGCGGAAGCAATGAGCTCGAGCGCCTGGCGGACGTTGATGCTAAGCCGGCTGTTCAGGGCTCGACATTGTACATGATAGCCTTTAACGGTGAGCTGGTTGCGTTGGAATTAAGAGATGGTGAAGTACGCTGGAAACGCGACTATAAAGCCTTTGAAAATATGCTGGTAACTAATGGCCGGATATTTTTAACCGATGTGAAAAGCCATGTTTATGCACTGGATCAAAGTGGTGGTGTTGAACGTTGGGGTAACTCACAGCTGTTCGGACGCGAATTAAGTGCGCCTGCATGGCATCGCGACTACGTTGTTGTCGGTGACTTTGAAGGCTATTTGCATTGGTTAGATAGCGACAGTGGCAATAT
>JBNJGQ010000019.1:0-28857 GCA_051747845.1 Pseudomonadota bacterium | reverse complement strand
TTTAACTCAGGCGGCATATCGTGTGGGTGATTCCTCCAGTAATATTATTACGCCGTTGCTGCCTTACTTCCCGCTGGTCGTTCTTTATTGTCAGCGCTACGTTAAAGGCACGGGTATCGGCACGCTGGTTGCCATGATGCTGCCTTACACTATCGCTCTGTTGATTTTGTGGTCAACCTTCCTGATTCTGTACTGGACACTTGGATTCCCGCTCGGTATCCAGGCAAACTACGTTTACCCGGCAGGCTAAACTCATGACCTCTGTTAGCAATAAAACAGTCTGGCTAACCGGTGCCTCTTCAGGCATCGGTTTGGCTTTGGCACACCAGTTAGCCAATAAAGGTGCCAAACTGATTTTAACCTCACGCCGTGAGCAACAGCTGGAAGAGTTAAGGCAAAACCTTCCTAACAGCGAACATCATCAGGTATTAGCTCTGGACTTAAGCCAGCCTGAGAAAGCCAAAGAAACAGCGTCTGCGGCACTCACGAGTACACCGGTCGACATTCTCATTAATAACGCCGGTGTTTCTCAGCGCAGTTTGGCCATGGAAACTGACCTCCCTGTATACAGAACACTGATGGAAGTCGATTATTTCTCAGTCGTAGCGTTAAACCAGGTGGTGTTAGCTGACATGGTAAAACGTCGTGACGGTCATATTGTGACCGTGTCCAGTGTCGCTGGTAAAGTTGGAACCAAACTACGCAGCGGTTATTCAGGCGCTAAGTTCGCAGTGATTGGTTATATGGATTGTCTGCGGGCGGAAATGGCTGAGCATAATGTGCGTTGCACCACCGTGCTCCCCGGTTTTGTGCACACTCAAATAGCGCACAACGCATTGACCGGAGACGGCTCTTTAAGAGGCAAAGAAGACCAGGACAACGCCAGCGGTATTAGTCCTGAGCAATGCGCCGTCGATATTATTCGCGCTATTGAAAGCAATAAAGCGGAAGTCATTAGCGGCAAAGGTATGAGTAAAGTAGCGCCTTTACTGCAGCGCTTCTTCCCCGGTTTATTACGAAAGATGTTAGCTAATCGGTGAGTTCGCTCACCGGTTTTAATTCCAGGCAGGGTTCCAGGTAATTTCCCAAAGGTGCCCATCCGGGTCTTTAAAAAAGCCCCCATAGCCGCCCCAAAATAAGTCTTTCGCGGGTTTAATAATCTCAGCTCCTGCTCGCTCCGCTTCCACCATCACTTCATCAACCGCACTGCGGGAACTGACATTATGACTCAACAGAACTTCGTTAGCCGCACGAGCGACATCAACGCCCATTTCTGCAGCAATACTTTTACGTGGCCATAAAGCCAGCCTGAGCCCGCTGGGTAACTTAAAAAACACGACAGCACCATGCTCAAACTCTTCACCAATAATGCCGTCGGTTTCCCAACCCAGGCCATCCTGATAAAACGCCAACGAACGTTTCAAATCATCAACACCTAAGGTGATCACACTAATACTGGGGTTCATAGAACCTCTTCACGATTAACGCTAAACTCTTACAATGTACTCTAATCAACATTGATACTCCGGTCAAAACATGGATAAAGAACTACTAAACCATTATAAAAATACGGATTACTGGTTCACGGTTGATGACAAGACGATCACTCTGCGTATAGGTCGGAAGAATAATGAGTTTGACCGCTTATGTGAGCGTTTCGGCTGCACTACAGGTACCTTTATCACAGCCTGCAACCCACAAAGCCAACTTCTCACAATTAACGAAAATAAACGCAGAAATAAACAGTTAGCGACTCGTTTAGAACAAATGAGTGAAGTTTATTGTTTTTCAGGTGAAGGTCAGGATCGTGACAATCAATGGCTGGCGGAAGCCAGTTTTATGGTTTTAGGGCTCAGTCAGGAAACAGCCATTGACCTGGCACGAGAGTACCAGCAGAATGCGCTGGTCTGGATTGAATATCAACAAGCTGCAGTGCTCATCGATGTATGAGTTAAGGGGGCACCATGCCATCACACCATAGCCGCTGATAAACAAGCTTTTGTTTATGCGATCATCGCCGTACTGTTATGGTCAACGGTTGCTACTGCATTTAAAATAACCCTTCAGTACATGACACCACTGCAGATGGTCACGGCTGCCAGTACGGTGTCTTTTGTCATTCTAGCGCTGGTCTGTCTTATTCAGAAAAAAACCTCTGAGCTGATACTTGAACTGCGCAAAATGCCTCTGTATTACCTGCTGATGGGGCTTATTAATCCACTAATTTATTATCTGGTACTTTTTCAGGCTTATAAACTGCTTCCGGCTTCCGAAGCCCAGCCACTTAATTACACCTGGGCTATTGCCCTCAGTATTATGGCCGCTCTATTTTTAAAACAAAGTATACGCCGGCGCGACTGGGTTGCCTGTGCTTTAGGTTATTTTGGAGTGCTGATCATTGCCACAAGAGGTAATGTGCTGGAGCTTAGCTTCAGTGACCCCTGGGGAGTGACATTGGCACTCATTTCTACCTTTTTATGGGCCGGCTATTGGATCCTGAATACGCGTCGTAACGCCGATTCTGTTGTCAGCCTGGTACTTTCTTTCGGCTTAGCGTTACCCATACTTGTTGTTGCCAGTTTTATCTGGAGTGACTGGTCTGCGATACCCTGGCAAGGCTGGGCTGCGGTTAGCTACGTAGGTCTATTTGAAATGGGAATAACTTTTTTATTCTGGTTAAAAGCCATGAAGACAGCTACCAATACGGCACTTATCAGTAACCTAATTTTTATTTCGCCCTTTATCTCGCTATTGCTGCTCTCAGTAGTGATTGGCGAAACCATTTATCCAAGCACACTTGTTGGCCTTATGCTCATCATTTTCGGACTGTTAGTTCAACGTATTCATTTTCGGCGTAAGCTTAAGCCATAGCCTTATTCACAATCTCATCGGCGGCCTCTTTGTCATCTTCATCTGGTGAAGGGCCATTATTAATACTCTCGTCTCCCGCAGCTAACGCCAGTTCCGTCAATAAGGGGAAATGATCGGAGCCAAAACCCGGCAGGCGAGTCATTGAAACTAAACCAAAGTGGTGGCTGTGAAAAATGTGGTCCAGAGGCCAGCGCGCAAACCAATGTTCCGCATGAAAGGTATTGAACATACCCCGTCCAACGCGAGGGTCCAGCAAACCACTCATTTTTCTGAAAAGTAAGGTTGTGCGCGACCAGGCGACATCGTTGAGATCACCAGTAACTAAAGTAGGAAATTTTTCCGGTTCTACCCGCCGGGCAATTAAAAGCAGTTCGGCATCACGCTCTTCTGATTCTTCATTTTCTGTTGGACTGGGTGGTGCCGGGTGCACAAAGTGCGCTTTTACCTTCTGTCCACAAGGCAGTTCAATAAGACAATGCACAGACGGTTTATCGTCCTCAACTAAATACTCAACACTGACATCAGACAGTAGTAAACGAGAATAAACATGCATGCCGTAAAGATTATCTAAAGGCACTTTTATCGTATGCGGATAATCCGTTTCGAGAATATCTAACCGCTCCTGCCACCAATCATCGGATTCAAGAGTCACCAATACATCCGGTGTAAAATCCCGCACAAGATGAAGCAAACCATTACTGTTATGATTTGGCATTAACACATTGGCCGTCATTATCCGCAGACGCGTACCGTTATTACCAGCAGCAACGGCCTCAACCTCTTTCGGAAAGAAAAACGTATAAGGCACAACCCACCAGAGCTGGCATACCAGACAGCCGATGACGATGCCTAATGCCATTGCCGTAACAGAGTTCCAGTCGCGTATAACAATGAGCCCGAGAACCAGCAAAGCACCTAATAGCACCGACAACTGCAAGCGGGGAAAATCCAGACCTCGTATCCACCAAACCTGCGACCACGACAACGGCGCCAAGGTAAGCACCATCAGCAATACCGCCAAAGAAAGGTAAATAATTTCAAACATGCTGGCTCTCAATACTTCTCAGATAAGAAAACAATAGCACAGCTAAGCAGAATAACGAGGAACGAAGTGTTAAAGCTTGTTAAAGCTCCTACGGACATTGCGCTCCGATAGAAGTCAAAACCCTCTGATACAGGAGACGCGACAAGCTCATCCATGAGGGCTTGACGAAGGCCATCCATGGCCTTCGACACTCCTGTATCAGAGGGTTTTAACTCCTGGCGCTACACACACTATCCGTAGAAGCTTCTAGCTTTATTAAAGTACTTCAGAACGGGGATAGGGACTCAGAAACAAAAAAGAGTTAGATAAAAGCGAAGGAACTGTGTGACGCCATGGATGGCGTCACACAAGCCCCCAAGGATGGGTTTACGGCGTGTTCCGAAGCTTTATCTAACTCTTTGTTTCTGATTAGACCATGTTAACCAGCATGCTGGTTGGGTCTTCGAGGTATTCCTGCCAAAGTTTGTTGAAACGAGCAATGGTGCCGCCATCGATAATGCGATGGTCACCTGACCAGCTTACCGTCATTATCTTACGGGCAACCACGTTACCGTTGGCATCAAAGCGCGGCAGTTCCTGCACTTTACCTAAAGCGACAATCGCCGCTTCCGGCTTATTGATAATAGGTGTTGCCACCGTACCGCCAATAACACCAATGTTTGAAATGCTGATGGTACCGCCTTTCATATCGGCTTGCGGTAACTTGCCTTCCCGCGATGCCTGAGTCAGACGAGTGACTTCATTGGCTACATCAATAATGCTCTTGTTTTGTACCTGTTTGACGTTAGGTACTAACAGGCCAATTTTGGTATCAACGGCCATGCCAATATTGTGATCATCAAAGTAGGTGATTTCGGTGCAGTCATCGTTCACCTGCGCATTCATCACCGGGAATTCCTTCAGCGCCAGCGACAGAGCTTTAATGAAGAACGGCATTACCGTTAAGCGAATGCCCTTCTCTTTGTATTGCTCTTTCAGCTTTTCACGCAATGCGATTAAATCAGTAACATCAAACTCATCAGCGTAAGTGAAATGCGGAATCGTACTAACCGAGCTCATCATCTGCTTAGCCATGGCTGCTTTCACACCGCGTATCGCTTCGGTACGAGTACCACCCGTAGTCGCCGTTTTTTGTGACTGCTGACTATCAGTTGTTGTCTGCGGTTTCTGATCACCTGACTTAAAGGCTTCAATATCTTGCTTCAGAACCCGGCCTTTTTTACCTGAACCCGATACTTCCGCAATATTAATGTCGTTTTCACGTGCCAGACGACGCACGGCCGGGCTCGCAATGGCTTTGCCCTGACGCGCTTTCGCTGGTGGCTCAGCTTCTGCTTTTGAGTCCGATGGCGAGGTCTTAGCGTCGGGGTCAACATGACTCTGCGGAGCATTTGAACCCGATTCTTGAACGCCGCCCGCAGGCTTCAACGCAAACAACGGCTTGTGTACTTCCGCAATATCACCCTTCTTGTGATACAGCTTAACCACGGTACCGTCGTCTTTAGCAGGAATTTCAACCGTTGCTTTGTCCGTCATGACTTCAACAACCGGCTGATCTTCTTTTACTTCATCGCCTTCAGAAACCAGCCATTCAACGATTTCGCATTCAACAATACCTTCACCAATGTCCGGCAAAATAAAGTCGGTTGTACCGCCACCGGCTGAGGTTTGTTTTTCCTCAGTTTTCGATTCTTCTTTTTTAGCAGGCGCGCTGTCTTTTTCTTTAGCCGGCGCCTCATCAGAAGAGCCATCAGCTGGCTTAATGGCAAATAACGGTTCGTGAACCTTAGCAATATCACCTTTCTGGTAATACAGCTTTTCTACAACGCCGTCGTCTTTAGCCGGGATCTCGACCATGGCTTTATCGGTCATTACCTCAACCACAGGTTGGTCTTCTTTGACCTCGTCACCTTCGGCAACCAGCCACTCAACGATTTCGCACTCTACGATCCCTTCGCCGATATCGGGTAGAATAAAATCTTTACTCATGTCGATGGGTCCTTAGTAGTTCATTGAGCGTTTGATCGCTTCATAAATCTTCAAATGATCAGCCATGTACTCTTTTTCGTGACACAGCGGATACGGTACGTCGATACCACATACACGGGCAATTGGAGATTCCAGGTACAAGAAGCATTTGTCCTGAACGGTCGCCGCGATTTCGCTGGCAAAACCACCTGTAATAGGTGCTTCCTGGCTGATTACCAGGCGACCGGTTTTCAGAACTGACTGAGTGACGGTTTCAACGTCCCACGGAGAGATGGTACGTAAATCAATCACTTCACATGAAACGCCATCTTCTTCGGCTTTTTCGACCGCTTTTTCAGTCATTTCCATCTGCGCGCCCCAGCCAAGAACGGTAATATCTGTACCTTCTTTGACCACATCGGCTTTGCCTAGTGGAATGGTGTACTCTTCTTCCGGAACATCGCCTGTTGAAGCACGGTACAAGCGCTTCGGCTCCATGAATAACACCGGGTTTTTATCAAAAATAGCGCTTAACAAGAGTCCCTTGGCTTCATAAGGGTTACGTGGGGTTACAATTTTTATGCCCGGCGTATGCGCAAAGTAGGCTTCCGGAGACTGTGAGTGATAATGCCCACCAGCGATACCACCACCGTATGGTGTACGAATGGTTAAACCACCAACGTTAAACTCATTACCCGAGCGATAACGGAATTTGGCTGTCTCATTCACAATTTGGTCAAACGCCGGGAAAATATAGTCGCCGAACTGAATTTCAGCAATAGCAAAGCTACCCTGCGAGGCAAGACCATTGGCAAAACCAATAATGCCTTGTTCAACCAGCGGTGTATTAAAGTTACGATGCTTGCCGTATTTTTCAGTCAACCCGGAAGTGGCACGGAATACGCCGCCAAAACCACCCGTATCTTCACCAAAACTGTATACGTTGTCATGTTTGGCCATCGCCAGGTCTAGCGCGCTGTTGATGGCTTGTAATAAATTCATTTTAGCCATTAGTCCAGTCTCCCTGACGTCTTGCTGTAGGCATCCGGATACTTACGGATGTGCTCTTTTAACTCGTCTAACTGCTCTTTCAGCATGTCAGTCGGTTCGTCATAAACATCATTAATCAATTCATCAATGTGAGGGACCGGTACTTTTTCTGACTCTTTTAATGCCGCCAGAACTTTCGCTTTTACTTCAGCGTGATGCTCTTCAACGTGGTCTTTATCTAACCAGCCTTCGTTCATCATCCACTTTTGCAAACGATCGAGTGGATCTTTGGCCTGCCAGTCTGCTTCTTCATCACGCGTACGGTAACCTGTAGGGTCGTCTGACGTAGAGTGACCTGACATACGATAGGACATAGCTTCTATTAAAACGGGCTCGTTTTCTTCTACAGCCAGACGACGTGCTTCCTGAGTCGCTTTAAGCACAGCGAAAACGTCGTTACCGTCGATACGTATGGTTTTCATGCCGTAGCCGATACCACGCGGTGCGATACCGTCACCAGCATACTGCTCGCCTTGCGCCGGTGTAGAAATGGCGTAACCGTTATTACGGCAGAAGAAGATAACCGGCACTTTATAAACGGATGCCATATTCAGAGCGGCATGGAAGTCACCTTCTGACGCAGCACCTTCACCAAAGTAACAGATTGTGCACTTTTCAGTTTTGTCCATCTTCTGGCCAAACGCATAACCTGTTGCCTGTGGAATTTGCGTTCCCAAAGGCGAAGAAATGGTCATGAAGTTTAAATCAGCGCAACCGTAGTGAACCGGCATCTGACGACCTTTACCTAAGTCTTTCTCGTTAGAAAACAGCTGATTCATAAACTGTTCAACGGTAAAGCCTCTGTAAGCTAAAGCGCCCTGCTCACGGTACTGCCCCATGATCATGTCACCGGCATCAAGTGCGGCGGCAGAGGCCACGCTTTCGGCTTCTTCACCCCGGGAGGCCAGGTAAAAACTGATACGACCCTGACGCTGTGCGGCGATCATGCGTTCATCAAGAATACGGATAAATTGCATAGTGTCGTGAATTTTCACGATCAGCTCTTTATCGTACTCCGGCATATCGGCATCTTTATGGAAACTGCCATCTTCTTTTAAGATTTGCAGCATTGGAATTGTGACTGAGTCTTTATCAAACCATTTCGGTTTGGTCACAATCTCTGTGTTGTGTTTTTTATCCTTGGCCATAACCTTCTCTTTCGGTTTTAAGCTGGGTGGAAAATTGCCGCTACTTTACCTTTACGTAAAGTGACATGCAAACCACACACTAATGAAAACTGAGTGCGCTAAGTGTAAATAGAAACGAACAGTAATAACAACAAAGCCTGACTACTTA
This sequence comes from Pseudomonadota bacterium, assembly GCA_051747845.1. Classification (GTDB taxonomy): domain Bacteria; phylum Pseudomonadota; class Gammaproteobacteria; order Enterobacterales; family Alteromonadaceae; genus Idiomarina. The sequence continues at coordinate 20,627 of JBNJGQ010000019.1, read as the reverse complement.
GACCAGTGAGTCTCAGACCAGGTCGAGCGATTCTGTCGGTACCCGTACCACAGTTAATAGCGCCCGATGTCCCAGCGCCACTTTAGCATTGGGGAAAATAATATGTTCACCATCGTGATGAGCGTAATGCTTTTTGTCACCGTCCCGCGCTAATAAGTCCCCTTTATTAAAAGAGGTAAAGTTAGCAACATTATCAGCAAAGTTTAGCTCAAAGTCCTGCTGAGTGCGGTTAATGGTTTGTGCCTCTTTGAACACATAGTGTTGTTCTGGTTCAAAGGAACCAAATTCCAGCTCCTTTTCAGAAACCAATTTACGCAGAGAACTTTCGGCGGCGGCAAACTGAGTACGGTCATTTTCACCAAACGGACGAACCTTTCCTAATTCAACCGTAAATGCCTGCGCATTAAACTGCCTGACACTGAAGTAAGAAAAGGTGGTTGTCGGCGCCTGGTTTAATAAAACGGTATCGACGCCACACGCCAGTAGAAACTGAAGCTGCTGGCGACTATAAGGCGCGCCGTGTGTAAACGGATAAACAGCAAACTTCTCGCGTTTTGAGTCCCGAATTGCTGTATGCAAATCATAGTGTAGCCGCTCTCGGGAGCCATCTGGAGCTGACTGATAAAACCGCTCTACGTAACTCTCAATTTGGGCCGCCCGCTCGCGCTCTTTGTTCTGGGTATCACCTTTGCTATGCGCACCGCTGAATAACCGGTTCATATTTTCTTCAACAAAGCGTTCGCCTTTATTAATTGAAGCCGGGTTTGCAATTAAAAACAGCGTGCGATGTGTCACTGTCTGCTTTTCATTAATAATATCGTTAATAATGTCGCGGCAAATTTCGATAGGAGCCGTTTCGTTACCATGCACGGCACAAGATAAAATAATGTCCTTTCGGCCAGGATTTGTTGGAGTAACTTCTAGTACGCCACTGTCCCAAACCGCCAATTTCGTGCCATCGGCAAGCGTTAAATCATGACTTTCATCGCAGCCCCACTCGTGCTCGCGAGTCCAGCCAAGAAAATCAGAAAAGACCTTATTCACAACGTTCTCCTATTATTTTTTTCCCGGTACATAGCCTTTTGTCGCCAGTAACTCGCGTAAAACTCGTGAACGATATTCACGACGATACAGCACTGCAACAACAATGGTGCTTGAAATGATCAGCATCACGGGGTGTAGAAACCAGGATAAATACGCCAAAGCAAAGTAGTAGGTACGTAAGCCTTTATTGTACTCGTGACCGGATTGATCCAGCACTTTGGCTGCATGCATAGCAAAACGCTTACGCTCCTCCTCGGGTTTATTCTCCTGATGATACTCAACTGAAGCTCCTAACAGCACTGACACAAAGCCAAACTGACGAATTGACCAGGTAAACTTAAAAAAGGCATAGATAAAAATGAGCGCCAGAACCGCTAACTTAAACTGCACTAAAATAGCAACAGTATCCGGGCTCATTGGAATTTCATTTAAGACCAAAACGACTTCATCGGCATGGGCTAGTACAGTAATGACACCAGCCAGCACCAAAATGGTGGAAGAGGCAAAGAAAGTCACTGTTCGCTCCACATTGCCAATTAAAGACGCATCGGCAACCTGATTGTCTTTGTGCATCACGGCACTAAACCAATCAATTCGTAATGAGCACAAGATACTCGATAGGCAGTGCGTTGTTCTGGCGCGCTTGCGCGCAAACAATGAGTAACCTATCCAGCAAAAAAAGAAGAACAGCAACGCGCTAAGATCAAGAAGTGACAGCAACATGTCAGCGTTTCCTATGAAATGATCCATTTATTAAATAGTTTAATGGTATTAGTTTACCAGTTTATGACCGCCCATACGATAAAGCCGGAGACTTAGCTCCGGCTTTATTTTCTCTTCTCAAGCACTTAGTAGTTTTCTAGTGCCTCTTTCGTACTCATATCTTTGGGTTCCGGCGGTTTTGCCAGTCCGTACCAGGACAACATAGTACGCATGCCCCGTTTACTATCAGCCAGAATGAGATACAGACAAGGTATCAACAGTAAGGTAATGACGGTGGCAAAGATAATACCGAATGCCAATGATATCGCCATTGGAATCACTATTTTCGCCTGCAAACTCTTCTCCAGTACAATCGGGAGCAAACCAAAGAATGTAGTCAGCGAGGTTAAGGTAATGGCGCGGAAACGGCGGCAACCGGCATCCAGAACAGCCTTACGTAAGTCAGTTCCCACTTCACGCGCACGGTTAACATAGTCGACCATAACCAAACTGTCATTTACCACAACCCCGGCCAGCGCAATGATACCGAACAAGCTCAAAATGCTAACCGGCATACCAATTACCCAATGGCCGATAACCGCACCGATAACACCGAAAGGTATCACCGACATGATAATCAGTGGCTGACTGTATGATTTTAATGGAATTGCCATTAACGCATAGACAGCAAACATCGCCAGCAGACCACCAATTGCCAAAGAACCAGTTGCTTCCGCCTCGTCTTGGGTAGCGCCCTGCAGTTCGAAGCTGACACTTGGATACTTATCCAGAATAGGCTGGATTTTCTCTTTGCGAACTTCTTCCACAATGCGGAAAGGCTCAACTTTATCTTTATCCGCACGGGCACGAACATTCACAGAACGTTGACGGTCGATACGAGTAATAGTGCTGTAACCTTCTGCAAACTCAATATCAGCCAGTTCAGTAAATGGAATCTCAGAACCGTCCGGAGCTCGCAGTTTCATATCCTGCAAGTTACCAACAGACTCGCGTTGATCACGAGGGTAGCGAACCATGACCTTTATCTCTTCGTCACCTCGCTGAATACGCTGTGCTTCAGCACCATAAAACGCGTAGCGAACCTGCGTGGCCAACTCAGCCAGGTTAATTCCCATAGCTGTAGCTAGCGGCTTAGTCTGTAGCAGAATCTCTTCTTTACCGTCCCCAAAGGTATCTTCTATATCGAATACACCGTCGTAGTCGGCAAGCTCAAGTTTCAATTCATCCGCTGCGGCTTTTAGTTCGTCCAGATCTTCGCCTACTAACTGGAACTCAATATCGAAACCACTGCCGCCACCAATACTTCCCTGGAAATTAAGAGCGCGCACGCCAGCCAACTCTGGTACTTCTTCACGCCATTGGTTTACGATTTCAAAGCCATCTATCTGGCGATCTTCACCTTTTTTCAGCTCAACAAAAACCGTACCAGCCGTAGTGCCATTCATCCAGATATTAGTGTGTCTAACAGCACCTTCGCCTTCTGATTCCTTAATGCGATTATCAACTGCGGTCAGAGACTGCTCCACGGTATTTAAAACTTCAATAGTCCGCGTTTCTGACGTACCAGGCTGCATTTCTACATTGGCCTGAACAAAGTCACTCGGAATATCCGGGAAGAAAACCCAGCGCACGATACCGCCGCTCATAAGGCCTATCATTAAAATCAGCAGACCAACAAAGCTAGCTAATGTTGTGTAGCGATAATGCAGACACTTCTTAAGAAACGGTCGGTAATGGTTCTCTACGAACGACTTAATCGCGCCGGCAAACTTGTTACGGAAACGCTGAAAAGCGTTGGCCTTTTCACCTTCCTGCTTGGAATATTTCATTCTGCTAATGTGCGCAGGCAGAATCAGCTTTGACTCAACCAGAGAAAACGCCAGACAAAGAATAACGACCCAGGCGATAGACTCCCAGATGGCGCCCATACCCCCTTCAACAGTTAACATCGGGACAAACGCAACCATGGTAGTCAACACACCAAAGGTTGCAGGCATAGCCACTCGCTTAGCCCCGGCAATAACGTTATCAACAGTCTTGCCATTTTCTTCTATTTCGGTGTAAACGCTCTCCCCTATGACTATGGCATCGTCCACCACTATCCCTAACACGAGTATGAAGCCAAACAGCGATATCATATTAATAGAGACGTCAAACATGGGGAGCGGCATTAATGCAATGGTTCCCAGGAAACAGACAGGAATACCTATCATGACCCAGAACGCCAAACGCAACTGCAGGAAAAGTGACAACATGAGGAAGACCAGTAAACCACCCATCCACATATTGTTGAGCATAAGATCTAAGCGGCCCTGAAGGTAATAGGAAGAATCCCCCCATTGCGCCAGTTGCACGGCATCCGGTAGCTCTTTGTTTTTGCGTTCAACGTAACCGCGAACATACTCAGCAATTTTCAGGTCATTCTGATCACCAACAGACTGTACCCGGACAAAAGTTGCCGGCTTACCGTCAAAGCGGGTATAAGATTCCTCTTCAACAAAACCATCTTTTACTTTGGCAATGTCATCCAGAGTTAAACGCGTTCCGTCGGCGCGGCTTAACAGAACGATTTTTTCAAACTCTCCGCCGACATAGGCCTGGTTATTAGCTCGCAACAGAATGTCACCGTTAGGTGTTTTAATTGAGCCGCCTGCCACGTCAATTGATGTGCCACGCACCGCTTCCACTATTTGCGAGAAAGTCAGTCCATAACGTTCAAGATCTTGTTGAGAGATTTCAATTGAAATTTCATAGTCGCGATCGCCAACCACGTCGACCTTTGTAATACCACCAACGGTTTTTAAGTCATCTCGAACTTCTTTCGCTAACTCTTTTCTCCCACGCTCGTCGAGATCCCCATAGACCGACATCCAAATAACTTGTCGCTGGGGGCGAACCCGGTAAATATTCGGCTTTTCAATTTGCTGTGGGAAGTTAGGAATAGCATCCACCAGCATTTTGACTTCATCCATGACAACCTGGACATCGTAATCAGGCTCCACTTCTAATGTGACGCTACCTCCGCCCTCTCTGGACTGCGATGTCATTTCTTCAATACCGTCGACATCTTCAATAGCGTCTTCTATCAGCATAATCACACCCTGTTCCACTTCCTGAGGTGCGGCGCCGGGAAATGGCACCTGAATACTGATAATATTTAATTCAACTTCTGGAAACATCTGCTTGCGCACACTAAATACCGATAATGCACCGGCAACCAGAATGATGATCATTAATAGATTAGCGGCCACGGTATTACGTGCAAACCACGCAATCAGGCCTGTCTGTTTTTCTGTCGTCATGATACTTACCCGCCTACATTTTCAGAGTCAGTGTCTTCTTTCTCACCGTCATCTGACTTGGCTGCTGTTTCCATTTGCTCTGGTAGAGGGTCTCCTGGCAAACGAACTTTCATACCCGGTAAGGCATTTTTTAGCTGGGTGAGCACTACTTTATCGCCGCTTTCCAGACCCGCGCGGATTAGGCTTGTGTTTCCTTGGGTACGCACGACCTCTACATCACGCTTTTCCAGTTCACGACTCTCAGGAACAATCCATACTGAGCTATCTGGATTCAAAGCATAGGTAGGAACTTCCATAAGCCCCTGTGCAGATTCACCTTCAACTTTTGCCTGAACAAAGCGACCATAACGCAATGGCACTTCATGGGTTTCATCGCTTAAATTATAGGGATCAGGAACTTCAACAACGCCATAAATGACACGGCTGTTTTCATCCAGAACGCCTTCGGTGCGGACCAATCTTCCCTGCCAGGTCGCTGACTGACCCGAAACCATTGACTCTAACTGCACGCGAGGTTTTTCTTCGGCAATTGCCGGGTCCAGAATGTAAGTCATATCAAGGTCGCTAAGAGGTAAGCGAACTTCTGCACTACGAGTGTCAAACACCAAGGCTATTTGGCTGCCAGTTGAAACAAACTGCCCTAAGTTTGCTTCTTTACTTCTTAATACACTATCAAATGGTGCTTTAATGGTTGTACGCTCTAAATCACGCTCTGCCTTTGCAAGGTTCGCCTCTGCAGATTCAACCGCCGCGATAGCACTGGCCAGTTGCGGCTTACGTAGACCCAGTTCAGGAGCCTTTCCGTCTTCAAATGCGGCCCATTCTTCTTCTGCAACTCTTGCTCGTGCTTTCTCCTGCTCAAGTTCTGACTGAGCTTGCAGCAGTGCTGCGCGGGCTTGTTGAACGGCAACCTCGTAATCAGAAGGATCCACCTGAATGAGCGTGTCACCTTTCTTGAAAAAGCCACCGGCATTATAGTTGTCAGCCACATCGACAATTTGACCAGTGACTTCTGCTACCAGCATAGTGGAATGTTTTGGCTTTACCGTTCCCTGAGAGTCAACAATGAAAGTCATGTCACGAGGACTGACTTCGAGAACCTCAACCATTGCTGCAGGTTTTGTCTGGTCGCGTTGCTTTGGTGGCTCAGCTGTCATACTGGCCAAAACTGATAAAACGATAGCACCCACAATAATTAAAGGTGGAATAAAGGCGCGCTTTGGAAATTTCATTTTATTGTTCTGCTCTTATTGATTAATTCACAGCCTTATTATCGCTGTTAATATTGTAAAATGTTAGGCGTTAACTGTTGCCAGTTGTGTGAATACGCCGGAAAGTTGTAACTGACTGTTTCAACCCTCCAGTAACCAACGTTCAGCAGTCTCTACATAACGAGGCTTACCAACAAGTAAAACGACATCCTGAGATTGCAGCTCAGTATCACTATCGGGCTCAGGAAACTCCTCGTCATCGCGTCGCAAAGCCTTCAGCTGAACCTGATGCTTGTCCCAATCGAGCTCATCAATACGTTTACCTATGGCCCACGCGCCTTCCGGTAAAGTTAGGGCTTTCAGAAACTCCAGCTTATCCGAAAGCTCAGGGTCCATATCGGTTTCTGAGCCCTGGAAGAAACCATGCATCTCTCCATAATGGTTACGGCGTTCTTTATCCAGACGGGCAAGAATGCGACGTATAGGAATTCCGCTACGGTTCAACACATGAGAAATAAGCATTAGGCTCGCTTCCAGTGTATCCGGTACCACCTGAGAAGCGCCGGCTTCCTGCAGCTGAGTCAGCCTCATGTCATCTTTACTGCGTACAATAATGTAAGCATTAGGGTTCAACTGACGCAGTTCTTTCAATACATCAAGGGCGCGTAGATCGTCGGCGAAGCTAATAATAATCAGATCCACAGTTTCGGCCCCTACGGCTCGTAAAATATCTTTACGAGCACTGTCTCCGAAATAGACCCTGGCACCACCGGCGACTGCTTCCTGTACCCGCATTGGGTCATTATCGACGGCAATATGCGTAATTCCCTCAGCATCCAGAAATCGGCTCATGGTCTGGCCAACCCGGCCAAAACCACAAATGAGTACTTGATTTTCAAGTCCAGCACCACCCGTTGTGCGTTGCTTCTCAATATCGACTAGTGGATCAGGGTGACGAACCACTAAGTTGACTAAGGGTTTAAGGCGATGAATGATTATGGGTGTCATGGCCATACTCAGCACGCCAATACCTATCATGCTGGTAACAATTTCTTTGCTCAGTAAGCCATGGCTGCTGGCGAGCGCCACAATAACAAAGCCGAACTCACCCATTTGGAACAAAGAAATACCACTGCCCCAGGCGTCTTCGTCTCTTTCACCCATGAAACGAGCGACCGAGCTTATCAGGGCAATTTTAATCACCGCCATAATAACCAGCGCCAGAAGTATCCAGTGAAAGTTTTGAACAAAGCCATAAAGCTGAAGCTGCATACCAATGGTGGTAAAAAATAGTCCCATCAGAATGTCACGAAACGGACGAATATCGGCCTCTAGCTGATGCTTATATTGGCTTTCACCCAGCATCATGCCTGCAAGGAAAGCCCCCAACGCCATGGAAAGCCCAAAGATGTGCGTCATACCACCGGCAACCAGAGCTACCAGTAACGTAGCAAGAACAAAAAGCTCATCGGTTCTCTGCTTAGCTATTTCCTTAAATAAGTAAGGTAATACCCACTTCCCAATGGTCATGAGTACAGCAATAACCGCTGCACCTTTAGCTAAGGCAAACAATAAAGTGGAGCCAATATTGCCGTCATCGGATGCTAATAGTGGAATGATAATAAGCAGAGGAACAACGGCTATATCCTGAAACAACAGAATAGCGACACTCATCTGCCCTCGCCGAGTGGAGGTTTGCGCGCTCTCTTTCAACTGCTTAATGACAACCGCCGTAGATGACAGAGCCAGCGCGCCGGCTATTGCTAACGAAGCAGCCCATTCATCCAACCAAATAAACCCGATGAGCAAGAATATCAGCAATGAACCAAGAACCTGTGCGGCTCCTAGTCCGAATACCCAGCGTCGCATTGCAATCATTTTAGGCAACGAGAACTCAAGTCCGAGCGAGAACAACAGCAACACAATGCCCAGTTCAGCAACCAAGTGATAATCATCGGGATCGGCTATCCAGCCCATGACATCGGGCCCGGCAATAATACCTGCAACTAAATAAGCCAAAATTGCTGGTAACTTAATTCTCCGGAACAACCAGACCAGAATCACGGCAACGGCTAATAAAAGCAGAAGGCTGGAAAAAGTACCGTTCATTCAGAAGCTCCCGAATCGTTTTGTTTTTGTAGTGTCAAAATAATAACACCCTTTTGTTTCAGAAAAACTAGCTCTTATAAAGTTTTGTAAATTATAAGATTTTTATTTTTGGCTCAAATTTTGCAATGTGAATTTTAATTATTAAATTTAGGCACAAAGGTTTGTCATGTTAAACAGAGCTGTCGCTAAAGCTGAGAATAAAACAACTGAGAGCAAAACTCAGGCGATCATCAGTCAATTAACATCATCAACAGATCTAAAATCGAAGTCGACTCCACTCAGCGAGCGCTTACAAACGTCTCTCGATTTACACCAGGTGCTCTCGATTTATACCGAATACATGCTACAGCGGCTGCCGGTCACTGCATTGCAGTTTATTTCAGATGACCAAATTATTAATTTGGTTGGCGACTACCAGAGCCGCGACAGTGAGTATTCAGTTATGCTTTACGCTGATAACGAATACCTCGGCCAGATGGTCTATCAATTTAAGCGCGCCCCGTCCTATGTTAATAAAATACGCTTAGAACAAATGCACCGAAACCTGACATTCCCTTTGAGAAATGCAATACACTTTGCTCGTTTACGAAAAGTTGCTGTGCGCGACCATTTAACCGGCTTAGGTAACAGAGCTCTGTTAGACGAAACATTAGAACACCTCAGTGCTCGCTTAAAACGTGACAGCAGCCAGTCTCATATTGTCATGCTATTGGACATGGACGGTTTCAAAGCGGTTAATGATCGCCACGGCCACCAACAAGGTGACGAAGTACTTAAACAGTTTGGCCTATTATTACAACAGCAGCTACGCGATACCGACCGAGTGTTTCGTTATGGTGGTGACGAATTCGTACTCATACTCGAAAACACTCAACCCGAGCAAGCTGAAGAAGTGTTTCTACGTATACGTAATGCGCTGAATAACGACATTAAACTCGCGACTTTTAACATTGGTTTCAGTGCCGGCAGCCTAGCTATGGAAAGCTTTCATAGTGCACAAGACATCATTGACGAAGCCGACAGGCGTCTTTACGCCGCTAAAGTCGCTGGAAAAGATCAGCATCTGAGTTAAACCAGACCGGTTCCGGCAAACTTATGCTGTCTTCGGTCTGGAAACTGAACCAACCCATACCGGCAACCCAAAGGTACTTTTCATTTAATTCAAGTATGGGCCGTCTTTGTCTTAACCAGGGCGGGACACCGGCCTGCTTTAGCCATTCTTTAAGTTTTTTCCGACCCTGACGTCCTGTTTTTGCTAGCTTTTCCGCGGGCAATGAAAAGGTCAGTTTTAGCTGATTACTACCGTCGACAAGCTCGGCCGGAACAGTCAGTTTCCCCCACTCCCCCAAGTCTACGTTCGTTCCAGTTACTAAAGAGTCACCGGGTAATTCGGCTACCTTAACGTCACACCAAAGCGCATGCTGAAAATACCGTACAACGTAACCGTCACACTGTACTTGCAGCTGACTGTCATCGCCTGCTGCAAGTGCCTGTCGGCGAATTTGCTCTAGCTGCTCGTAACTTGGTAAAGACTTTTTCAATTCTTGCAGCCAAGTACGTAGCAAGGCACGTTGCATTGCTTCTGAACGCTGGGTTAGTAACGAGATAGGAAAGTGATGGGTATGGCTCTGCTCGTTATGTAACTTCTCTAACAATAATTCGTCCATCACCTGCTGTTGTTCAGCACAAAGCTTTGCAGCGCGCAAAACACTTTGACCAAACTGAGGCCAACGCTGCTCCAGTAAGGGAACCACGTCATGCCGGAGAAAGTTTCGCTCGATGCTTGTATCGTAATTGGTGTCGTCTTCTATCCAGATCAAATTGCGCTGCTTCGCGTAATCTAAAATTTGTTCCTTACTGACACTCAGTAAAGGTCGACATAAACGACGGTTTCCTGTCCACGCCTGAATACGGGCCATAGAAGATAAGCCCTTAGGACCACTGCCACGCTTTAACTGCAGAAGAAAGGTTTCAATTTGATCGTTACGATGCTGACCAAGCAACAGCACAGCATCATTTTGAGTCAGTTCAGCCATTCGTTGATAGCGCCCTTCACGACCTGCGGCTTCTTTGCTCTGCCTGTTTGCAACAGGAACATCAAGTGGCTCAAAAATGGTTGGAATACCGTAAGCTTTTGCCGCTTCCTCTATAGTGGAGGACCAGTCAGCCGAGCTTGGATGGAAACTGTGATCTAAGTGAATCGCCAGATAGTCATACTGAGGATGTTGCTGGCGGTAACGCATCAGCAAATCAAGAACGGTTTGCGAGTCGGCACCGCCACCAAGGGCAGCAACCAATTGCTGCCCCGGCTTTAAAGCGAGAGATTCTAAAGCGTCACAAAATAGGTCGTATAGACCGTCAACCGTCATTGGAAATTAGCAGTAACCAAAAGACATGAGTTTACGATAACGCTGATCCAGCAATTCGTCGTGGCTTAAGCCCTGTAAGCTTCCTAAATCAGCAATCAGCTGACGCTTAAGCCGTACGGCCATTTCTTCCTGATGGCGGTGTGCACCACCTAAAGGCTCAGGTATTACAGAATCAACCAGCCCCAGCTCTTTACTTCGCTGTGCCGTTACACCCATAGCTTCTGCCGCTAAAGGAGCTTTACTGGCACTTTTCCATAAAATTGAGGCACAACCTTCAGGAGAAATAACCGAGTAGGTACTGTACTGCAGCATATTAACCCGGTCGCCAACACCAATAGCCAGAGCTCCACCTGAGCCACCTTCTCCAATAACAGTACAAACGATAGGCACGGTTAAACGAGCCATAACTTTCAAATTGCGCGCAATGGCTTCACTCTGACCGCGTTCCTCCGCACCAATTCCCGGATAAGCGCCCGGTGTATCAATGAAGGTAACAATTGGCATTTTGAAGCGTTCGGCGGTTTGCATCAGGCGTAGAGCTTTCCGATAACCTTCCGGTTTTGGCATACCAAAATTACGGCGGATTTTCTCTTTCGTTTCACGCCCTTTCTGCTGACCAATAACCATCACCGGTTTACCATCCAAACGAGCAATACCGCCGACAATCGCTTCGTCATTAGCAAAAGAGCGGTCACCCGCCATTTCATCAAATTCGGTGAAAATCATACGGATGTAGTCAAGCGTGTATGGACGTAGCGGATGGCGCGCCAATTGTGCTACCTGCCATGCCCCAAGATCAGAGAAAATTTTCTCTGTCAGTTCCTGACTTTTCGTGGTCAGTCGCTGGACCTCTTCTTCTAAGTTAAGATCCAGTTGCCCGCGGTCGCCAACAGATTTCAGTTCTTCAATCTGCGCTTCAAGTTCTGCAATCGGCTGTTCAAAATCCAGAAAATTAAGGCTCATTCGCTGTCATTTCCTTTAAAATTCGAGTGAAACTTGCTGAGTTCCCAACAAGTTCTGTAATTCGTATAGTAGTTCATCAGACGGGTTCACATACCATTGTGCGCCAACATTTAAAATGGCTTCAACACGTTCCGACTGATACCGCATTTTTATCGGGCAAGTCCCTTCAGCAAAGGGTTTTAATAGCTTTTCCAGTTTACTGGCAAGGCCATTAGTGAGCTGCTCATCGGTGACGGTAATTGCTATGTGTCTAAGATACGTTTCCCGAGCCTGCTCAATTGCCATCACTTCTCTGGCAGTCATTGTATTGCTATTACTGAAGTTATCAAATCTGACCTCACCTTTTACCCACAAAATTCGGTCTTTTTCTAGCAATTCTTGATAACTTTCGTACTCATTGCTGAATAAACGCACATCCATGCGCGCTGTTTTATCATCTAAAGTAACTATAGCAAAACGCTGACCACGTTTATTGGTCAATACGCGAATATCGATGACCAGCCCCGCAATTGCGATACTTTCATCTTTGCGCGTAGGAGTAACATTCGACAACGTACTGTTAATGTAGTGCTTAAGCTCTTTACGAAAACGATTGATAGGATGTCCGGTTAAGTATAACCCCAGAGTATCACGTTCACCCTCTAACCATACCGCCTCTGACCATTTCCGTACACTGACAAACTCCTGTTCAACCGCTTCGGGTTCTGTCGTCAGAACCCCAAACATGTCTGACTGACCAATTTTCTCAGCGTTAAGGTGCTGCTCTGCCTGGCGAATCGCTTTTTCCAGAGTTGCCATCAACGCGGCACGGTGCGGTCCAAGATTGTCCATTGCACCAGCCCGAATTAAACGCTCCAGAATGCGCTTATTCATCCGCTTCAGGTCAACCCGACAACAAAAATCAAATAAATCCCGAAACGGACCGTCCTCTTGTCTCGCCTTAATGATCGATTCAATTGGTCCTTCACCAACACCTTTAATGGCACCAATGCCGTACACAACTCTTTGTTGCTCATCAACAGTAAACTTGTACTCACCTTTATTCACATCTGGTGGTAATAAATCAAGCCCCATGCGTTCGCATTCATCAGCCAAAGTGACAATTTTATCGGTATTGTCCATATCAGCTGACATCACCGCTGCCATAAACTCTGCAGGGTAATGGGTCTTCATCCATAAAGTTTGGTAAGAAACCAACGCATAGGCTGCAGAGTGCGACTTGTTAAAGCCATAACCGGCAAATTTCTCAACCAAATCGAAGATTTTCATGGCCAATTCAGGGTCGATTTTATTTTTAGCTGCCCCTTCACGGAAAATCTCGCGCTGTTTGGCCATTTCCTCTGGTTTTTTCTTACCCATTGCACGGCGTAATAAATCTGCACCACCGAGCGTGTAGCCCGCCAGAACCTGCGCTATCTGCATGACCTGCTCTTGATACAGAATGACCCCGTAAGTAGGCTCCAGTATCGGTTGCAAGCTATCGTGCTGGTACTTAACATCCGGGTAAGAGATCTCTTCACGGCCATGTTTGCGGTCGATAAAGTTATCAACCATTCCCGATTGCAATGGCCCCGGACGGAACAGTGCAACCAAAGCGATTATGTCTTCAAAAGAATCCGGCAGAAGCTTTTTAATCAGCTCTTTCATGCCGCGAGACTCTAACTGGAAGACCGCCGTTGTTTCGGCCTTCTTCAATAATTTAAAACAGGCCGGATCGGTTAAATCAATTGCGGTAATATCTATAGGGTCTTTGCCGCTTTTAGCGTGACGACGGTTTACCATGTCGACAGCCCATTGGATAATAGTCAGCGTTCTAAGGCCTAAGAAGTCAAATTTAACCAGGCCCGCTGATTCAACATCGTCTTTATCAAATTGCGTAACTGGGTTGTTGCCTTCGTCGTCGCAATACAGTGGCGAAAAGTCGGTTATTTTGGTTGGGGAAATAACCACACCACCAGCATGTTTACCGGCGTTACGAGTCACACCTTCCAGAATACGAGCCATATCAATAATGGCCTTAACTTCTTCGTCTTGCTCGTACGCAGCACCAAGTTGAGGCTCTACCTCAAAGGCTTTAGCCAGGGTCATACCCGGGTCACCCGGTACCAGCTTTGATATTCTGTCGACAAAACCGTATGGGTGGCCCAGCACCCGGCCAACGTCACGGATGGCCGCTTTAGCCGCCATGGTGCCGAAGGTAATAATCTGCGAGACCGCTTCGCGTCCATAAAGATCAGCGACGTGGTCAATAACCTCGTCGCGGCGATCCATACAGAAGTCGACATCAAAATCCGGCATAGAAACCCGCTCGGGATTCAGAAATCGTTCAAAAAGAAGGTCAAACTCAAGCGGATCAAGATCGGTAATTTTAAGCGCATAAGCCACTAAAGAGCCAGCACCCGACCCTCGCCCCGGGCCTACGGGAATACCGTTATCTTTACTCCACTGAATAAACTCCATAACGATAAGGAAATAGCCGGGAAAGCCCATATCGTTAATAACGCCCAGCTCGCGTTTGAGCCGCTCATCGTATTCAGGACGATTTTGTTGGCGTTCCTCCGGGTCTGGAAACAAAAACTCTAAACGCTCTTCCAGACCTTCTTCTGAAGCTTTGATGAGAAATTCTTCAGTCGTCAAGTCGCCAGTTGGAAACTTAGGAAGAAAATATTCACCCAAACGCACGGTAACGTTACAGCGTTTGGCTATCTCAACCGTGTTTTCTATTGCCTCAGGAATATCAGAAAACAGCTCTATCATTTCTTCGCTGGAGCGAAGGTATTGCTGCGGAGAATACTTTTTGGGACGACGCTTGTCTTCTAGCTGGTAGCCGTCATGAATGGCCACTCGAATTTCGTGCGGATCGAAGTCTTCTTCTTTGAGAAAAACAACTTCGTTAGTTGCAACCACAGGGAGTTCCGTTTGACCAGCCAAGGCCACCGCTTTATGCAGATAATCTTCTTCCTGGGGGCGTCCTGTACGCACCAATTCGAGATAATAGCGATTAGGAAAGTATTGCTGATAAAAATCCATAGCAATATCAAGTTGGCTGTCATGCCCTTTAATCAGAGCCTGTCCGACATCCCCTTGTCGACTGCCCGACAGAAGGATAATGCCCTCGTTATGCTGTTTAAGCCAGTCCTTATCGATAACTGGCTTACCTTTAACATTACCTCTTAAATAAGCCTTTGAAATCAGCTGTGTAATTTGCTGGTAGCCTTCATTGTCCATCGCCAGCGCAGTCAGCCGGAAAAGCTCGGATTCAGGGTAGTCCGCCTGAACCCAGAAATCACAGCCAATTAAAGGTTTTAACCCTAACTTATGCGCCGCGCCATAGTAGCGAACTAAGCCACAAAAGTTCATTTGATCGGTAATAGCCAACGCCGGCATACCAGCGTCAGCAACCGCGTCACAAATGGGCCCAACTTTCGCCAGGCCATCTATCATGGAGAAGTCACTATGAATTCTTAGGTGAACAAAGTTTGGTGCAGTCATTTTACGAATACAGTCTGGCTTTTTTCGTTATCATTTTATGGTCTTTATTGTGCCTTAAGCGGCCTTCGAAGTATATCGTCAGTGTAACTTCAAGCGCGGTTTTACCACATGATTCAGTTTATCAACCATCAATAACAGCAACATTTTCCACCAACCGTGTAAGGCTCTTTGGTGCATCCGGTATAAACTGGCGTAAGCCCAACGCGCCAGAGTGCCTTCAAGCGACATTGATAAACTTTTACTTTGCATCAAGTTACCAACAGCAGAAAAACGACTTAAAGAAACTAACGAACCGCGATCTTTATATTTAAACGCTTTGGCTGGCTTGCCCTTATACTCGCGAACAATATTTTCATACAAACACTCCGCCATTTGATGTGCAGACTGTGCTCTGGGTGGCACCCAACGTTCATCGTCAATCTTGCAACCCGCGCAGTCGCCAATAGCGTAAATATTTTTATCAGATACCGACTGAAGGTACTGGTTAACTTCAACCTGGTTATTCTTTCGAACCTTCAGGCCCCATTCCTTAACCACATCCGGCGCCCTTACACCTGCCGCCCAAACCATTAGATTAGCCTGAATCGGATCGCCTTCCGACAGAACCAGAGTATTTTCTTTAACCTCTGTCACCGGGTTATCCAGAATAACTTCGACACCAAGCGACTTTAGCTTTTTCTCCACAGATTTTGACAAGCGCTCAGGCAAGGCAGGCAGCAACCTTTTACCAGCTTCAATTAAACGTACTTCAAAGTGCTTTTGGTCCAGGTAAGACAAACCATAAATCGATAGCAGCGAAACCGAGTGAATTAACTCGGCTGCCAATTCAACTCCAGTAGCACCACCGCCAACGATAGACAGTGACAACTTCGTTTCCTTGCCATCTTCAATTGACTGGTTTACCCGTAAGAACTCATTTAACAGGTGTTCATGAAACTCATCTGCCTGACGTAATGAATCCAGAAAATAACAGTGCTCACCAACGCCGGGGGTTCCAAAGTCTGCGGTAACACTGCCTATTGCAAGAATTAATCTGTCATAGTGAATGCTCCGCGGCGCTAACACTTCATGACCCTGTTCATCCTTTATTGCCGCTAATTGAATCGACTTTTCATCTTTATCCACTGACTCTAAAGTGCCAACCAGAAACTGAAAGCCTTCGCGAGCACTCTGTCCCCGATAATCCAGTTCAGCCAAGCGCGAATCTAACGCGCCTGAAGCGACCTCGTGTAATAGCGGTTTCCATAAGTGAGTGCTATTACGATCAATTAACGTAATTTTTGCTTTCTTTTTACGACCCAGTTTTCTTCCTAACATGGTCGCTAATTCCAGTCCACCTGCACCGCCACCAACAATGACAATCCGTTCTTGCATTTGTGCCTCGCATATCTGCAGATAATAAAAAAGCCACTGACGATGATAACGCCAGTGGCTTTAGATAACGACTGTTCAGTCGAAATTATTTCTGTATGACTTAGTCGATACTTGGGTCTGTCAATCCGCGACGTTCAAGCAAAGCTTCAACAGTCGGCTCTTGACCACGCCAGTCGATGTACTGCTGCATCGGATCTTTACTGCTGCCTTTTGACAGAATTTCCTTACGGAAAGCCTGACCGTTTTCCAAGCTTAAGCCCCCATTATTTTCCATATGCTTAAACGCATCAGCGGCCAGTACTTCACTCCACATATAAGCGTAGTAGCCTGCTGAGTAGCCGCCTGCAAATACGTGAGCAAAGTAAGTCGAGCGATACCGTGGTGGTACGGCTTCAACTGCTACACCGTTTTTCTCCAGTGCATCTTGCTCAAATCCAGCAACATCATCGATCTCAGTCCCTGACTCAATAGTATGGTACTCAAGGTCCAATAACGCAGCAGAGAGATACTCTAAGGTATCAAAGCCCTGATTAAAGTTACGTGCATCCAGTACTTTTTGCAGTAATTCGTCAGGAATCTGCTCACCGGTTTCATAGTGCTTCGCATACCTCGCGATAACTTTTTCGTTTAAAGTCCAGTCTTCCTGGAAGGTCGATGGAAACTCAACATAGTCACGAGGTACTGAAGTACCAGCCTGCGAAGGGTATTTAACATCAGAGAACATACCGTGCAACGCATGTCCCATTTCGTGGAACATAGTTGATACTTCATCAAAGCTGATTAAGGTTGGTTCACCTTCCGGCGCTTTTGTGATGTTCATGTTGTTCACGATAACAGGCTTCTGGTTCATCAGTTCAGACTGAGTACGGAATGAACTCATCCAGGCACCGCCACGCTTGCTGTCGCGAGTGAAATAGTCGGCATAAAACAAGCCAATACTTGAGCCGTCAACGTCTTTTACTTCATACACAACCACTTCGTCATGATAAACCGGAATGTCGTTGCGTTCTTCAAACGTGATACCAAACAATTGGTTCATTGCGTAGAATACACCGTCTTCTAATACGCGGTTAAACTCGAAGTATTGTTTTACTTCATCAGAGTCAATGGCGTATTTTTCTTCACGCACTTTCTCAGCGTAATAGAACCAGTCCCAAGGCTTCATTTCAAAGTCTTCGCCTTCGGCTTCAATCATTGCTTGAATTTCTTCAGCTTCTTTTTCTACATTGCTAACAACAGCCGGAACCAGATCACGCAGCATTGACTGAGCTGCTTCTGGAGTGCCAGCCATGTTATCGGCCAACACATAGTCACCCCAGCTGTCATACCCCAATAGTTTTGCTTTATCGGCACGAAGCTTGGTTAAACGCTGAACCATAGGGCGTGTGTCAGTCGCGGTATTGCCTGAACCTCGATTCGCTGAGGTTTCCCAGATTTTTTGACGCAGTTCACGGTTTTCAAGATCGGTAAGAATCGACTGACGAGTGGTGTTAGTCAAGGTGATAGCGTACTTACCTTCCATATCACGACTTTCAGCCGCCTCTGCCAGAGAGGCAATTTTACTGTCACTTAAACCAGCCAGTTCTTCTTTGTTATCAACCACAATCACGTTTTCTTTAGTCAACGCCATCAAGCTCTTTTGGAACTCAGTGGTTAAACTGGAAAGCTCTTTATTAATTTCACGAACCTGCTGCTTTTGTTCGTCGTCAAGCTCTGCGCCAGCACGAACAAAGTTTTTATAGGTATCTTCCAGTAGGCGTTCAGACTCAGCATCAAGATCCAGTAAGTCACGGTTGTCGAATAAACGCTTAACACGTGCGAACAAGTCAGCATTTAACATGATACCGTCGCGATGAGACGCCATTTTAGGTGCTAATTTACCCTGTAAGTCACGAATTTCATCGCTGCTATTAGAAGATGAAAGGTTATAGAAGACTGAGCTTACGCGGCTGAGGATCTCGCCTGCTTTTTCCATTTCAACAATGGTGTTTTGGAAATTTGGTTCTGCCGGGTTTGTTGCAATAGCCTCAATTTCAGCCATTTGCTCTTCCATACCACGCTCAAATGCAGGTTCAAAGTGTTTGAACTCAATTGCATCGAAGTCTGGAGCCTGGTAAAGCAAAGAACTTGCTTCGAAGAAAGGGTTTGATGCTGTTGCTTGTTGACTGCTGTCAGCAGATGCAGCTTGGTTTTCAGTAGTTGATGAGTTATTTGCATCACTGCAAGCTCCCAACGATACTGCTGCGCCCACAGCTACAGCCAGTAAAGTTTTACGCATGGGTATCTCCCGTTGTCTTTGTTATGTCATTGTGATTTTGGTGACAATACTCTAGCCCTACGAAAGCTTAGGCTCAAGAGCTAAACGGCAAAAAGCGTGATCTGCAGGGTAAAAATATGAAACAAACTGTGATTAAGGGAATATATGGGTACTTTATCGGAACTTAGGAAAGTGTGTGCCATAAAACAGGGAGATTAAACAGAATAATGGCGGAGTGGACGGGACTCGAACCCGCGACCTCCGGCGTGACAGGCCGGCATTCTAACCAACTGAACTACCACTCCGCAAAATTCTTGGGGCGTACTAAATGGCGGAGTGGACGGGACTCGAACCCGCGACCTCCGGCGTGACAGGCCGGCATTCTAACCAACTGAACTACCACTCCGCATTAGTACTACACGTTGAAGTCTCCCTCAACGCGGCGTGCATATTACGAGTGAGGGGCAAATGAGTCAACACTTTTTTTAAAGATTTTTGCCGACTGTCTGATTTATATTCAGATCTGCGTTTTTTTAACCACAAAGGTCATTTTTTACCACTTTTCTCTGCATTTCCAGTTTCTTGATCTCTAGGTTCAGTGGATACTTTTTTTTGTCTAAATTTAAACCACCACAACGCAAACAAAGCCAGACCAATCAAAACAAAATTCACTACAACAATGATAATCAGGTTCGTCATTGCCTGTTTCTCTTTTATTTCTCGTTCCTGACGAGCTTGTTCCCGCTGCCGCTCTAACTCTCTTTGCTGCTGTTCAGCAAGCTCGGCCGCTGTAGGCTCTGGTGGCGGCGGCTCTTTTGCAATAAAGCTAAAGTCGTCAATTCTGGCTTCAAACTCCCTACCGTCGACCGTCGTAGCAAAAATATCTAAATCGACTAAGTGCTTTCCAAAAGCCAGGTTCGCAATCTCAACATGGTGCGGAAATCCTTCTGTTTCACTGACTGTGAATTTGCGTACTTCACCGTTAGGAAAAGCAGTTTCTCCATTAATAACCAAACTGTTAGGAGCTATCCAGTTGTCATCCACGTCAATCTTCAATCGATGGTTCTCGTCGACAGACTCAGATTGAATAACTTCAAATTCAACAGGTAGAGGTTCAACCTCAAGCGGGCCGAACTCAAACACGCGCTGATACAGCGGTGTTGTCATTTCATAAGTAGCCATCCACTCACCAGGCTCAATACTCAGATTGAAAAAGCCTGTGAAAATACCATCGCCAGATTGCTCATCATGTTCCCGGCCATTATCTTCAAATTGAGCTACCCGAGATGGATTAGCACCAAAGTTATCAAAGTCAGGATTGTTCGTACTTACAAACAGTACATCTAATATAACGGTCTGGCGAAAACGTGCCGTTTCGACCATTTCATCGCCATTATAGAGTTTACCCTCAACTTTTAGCTCTTCATGCTGAAATAAAGGGTTCGGCAAAGGTTCGGCTTCGAAACGAATGTCAGAGATTACCAATGCTTTATTGTTTTCATCGATACGACCGGCAGCTTGCCAAGGACCCGGCTGGGGCTCTTTAATTTGAATGATGTCAAAGTTAGGGTCGGTATACCACGTAACTTTATCCTCTGGATAGCGTGAGTCATACCATTTGCTGCCGTCAGGTTTTATCAAAACCAGTGGCTTACTCCCAGGTTCGCGAAAAAAAAGCAAGGTAATTTCTTCAATATTTTCATCGATACGAAAACGTTGACCTTTAATTGGCAACTTGTTGGTAATGTCGCCTTCTATCAGGCTCATCGCCTGCTTTTCAACT
>JBNJGQ010000018.1:0-29473 GCA_051747845.1 Pseudomonadota bacterium | reverse complement strand
GACTCGATTTTATTCTTACAGCTATCATGTTTGGTGGATAACCATGGAATCAAGAAAAACACAGTTATGGGTAGGCGTTTTCGTTGTCGTCGGTATTTTAGCCTTGTTTTTTATCGCATTAAGAGCGGCGAGCGGTACGATGACGACATCGGGTGATACTTATACCCTGTACGCTAAGTTTGACAATATTGGTAGCCTCAAAGTCCGCTCGCCGGTTAAGGTTGGTGGCGTTGTTGTTGGTCGTGTTACCAATATCTCGCTATCTGGCGACTACTACGAGCCGCGTGTTGAGATGACTATCAGTAAAGAGTACGACCAGTTTTCTGAAACCAGCACCTTATCGGTACTGACTTCTGGCTTATTAGGCGAGCAATATCTTGGACTTGAACCCGGCTTTATTGATGACAGCGTTGATATGCTGGAAGACGGGGACATGATTACAGACACGAAATCTGCACTTGTACTGGAAAACTTAATAGGCCAGTTCTTGTTTAGTCAGGGTAACGATTAGGTTGTAAGGAGAGCACCATGGCAGTAAATAAATGGGTGACAGCAATGTTGGCGATGCTCTTGTTTGTAGCATCGGCATCGGCTGATTTAATACGAAACGAGAATCCACATGAACTACTAAAAGAAGTTGCTGAAACAACTTTTGACCGTATCGCGTCAGATAGAGACAAAATTGATGATGATCCTAACTATCTGAAAGAAATTGTCGAAGATGAGATGATGCCTTACGTTGACAATTTGTATGCTTCTAAAAAAGTATTGGGGCGTTATCTGCGTGATACCACGAAGGAGCAGAGAGAGCGTTTCTACCGTGCGTTTTACGACTATTTAGTCGCAACTTATGCGCGAGCATTTACACAATACGATGAAAGTAAGCACAGCGTCAGCTTTGAGCCGAATACCCAACTGGCAGACGATGCGCGTTCTGCAGTGGTACGCACCAGGGTAAAAGAAGAGGGGCGTCCTGAAATTCGTCTGGATTTCCGTATTCGTTATGACTCAGACGAAGAAATCTGGAAAGCTTATGACTTGGTTGTGGAAGGTGTGAGTTTGCTTAACAGTAAGCAAAGTGAAATTTCATCGGTTATTCGTGCTAATGGCATTGATAAAACTATTGAGCTGATTGAGAAGAAAGCTTCTGAACCCATCAAAGCTGATGACGAAGTTGAGAATCCGGCAGAGGGAATTTAATGAGTGCTCAGCAGACAGGCCCGACATCAGTTAAAGTAAATAGTGATAAAACGCTGGTTTTTAGTGGCTCATTGACTCGCCATAGTGTTGCCAAACTCTGGTCTCAGCGAAAAGGTTGGTCGATTGGTCCGGAAACGAAAGTCGATTTAACCGATGTGGACGTTATCGATACGGCCGGAGTTGCCTTCTTGCTTGAGATTCTTAAGTTAGTCGGTGATGGCAAAGGGCCTCTGACCTGTATCGGGGCTTCTGAGCAGTTAAAACAAATTGCCCGTGTTAGTGGCGTCGAGTCGTTGCTTTCGTTAAGCTAGGCGGCATTACTCACTTTTAAGCTAACGGCAGATAAAAATGAATACTGAAGAATTGAAAACTTTGCTTAACGAGGCGCTTTCACTGGAAGAGTTACTGGTCAAAGCCGAAGGTGCCAATGTTGAAATTATCGCTGTCAGTGAAGACTTTAAAGACATGAGCCGGGTTAAACGTCAGCAAGCCGTTTATGGTCCACTAAACCCCTTAATTGCGGATGGCTCTATTCACGCAGTTTCAATTAAAGCCTACACGCCTGAAGACTGGGCGCGTGATAAAAAATTAATGATGCCATAAGGTTGTTGGTTAGTTGATGGATAAATTTAAAATACGGGGTGGGCAGCCTCTGTCCGGTTCGGTCAAAATCTCCGGTGCAAAAAACGCGGCTTTGCCTATCCTAATGGCGTCGCTTTTGCCTTCCGATAAAGTCATGTTATCCAATGTTCCCGATTTACATGACGTTGATACAACTCTGGAGTTACTGGACTGCCTTGGCATTTGTCACAGTAGCCTGAACGATAACAGTGTGAGTATCGATCCAACCACACTTAACCATTTCAAAGCACCCTATGACTTAGTGAAAACGATGCGGGCTTCTATTCTGGTTCTGGGCCCATTATTAGCAAAAACCGGAAAAGCCGAAGTGTCGCTTCCCGGGGGCTGCGCAATAGGAGCCCGTCCCGTTAACCTTCATATTGAAGGTTTACGCAAAATGGGAGCACACATTGATGTTGAAAATGGTTACATTAAGGCCTCTGTCGAAGGCCGTCTGAAGGGCGCTGAAATTTTATTAGATACCGTTAGTGTCACTGGTACTGAAAACCTGATGATGGCGGCGGTATTGGCAGAAGGCGAAACGGTAATTGAGAACGCGGCTCGCGAGCCCGAGGTTATCGACTTAGCGAACTTTTTGAATTGCCTGGGTGCGAATGTGCGCGACGCTGGTTGCGATACCATTCATATTACTGGCGTGGAAAAATTGCATGGCGGAGAATACAGCGTCATGCCTGATCGTATTGAAACCGGTACCTTTTTGGTTGCAGCTTTGGCAACAGGCGGTTCTATACGGTGCGAAAACACAGACCCAGCCAGTCTGGACGCTGTGTTGAAAAAACTGGAGGAGGCTGGCGCTGAGGTCGAAAAAGGCGAAGACTGGATCACGCTAAAAAGTCAGGGGCGCCCCAAAGCGGTAAATATTATTACGGCTCCTCACCCGGCTTTCCCAACTGACATGCAGGCACAGTTTTGTGCATTAAATGCAATTGCAGAGGGCACCGCGGGGATACGTGAAACGATTTTTGAAAATCGGTTTATGCACATTCCTGAGTTAAGACGTATGGGTGCAAATGTAGAGTCAGAAGGCAATACCGCTTTGTGCCATGGCGTAGAAGAACTCACCGGCGCTGAGGTTATGTGTACGGACTTACGCGCTTCGGCATCGTTAGTTATTGCTGGTCTTGTTGCTACCGGCGAAACGGTTGTAGAAAGAATTTATCATATTGACCGCGGCTACGAGCGCATTGAGAAAAAACTGCAGGGTTTAGGTGCTGATATTGAGCGAGTGACGGCTTAGTCGCCGTTGGCTCCTTAACGAGGTAGTTCGGCAACGGTTACCGTGGTTGTCATGCGTTTGTTGTCACGGTAAAACTCTACTTCTAACTCCGTACCAGGTTCGCTATTAGCAACTCTGTCCAGCCCTTCAGAAGCAGTACGAACAGGCTCTCCGTCTATAGCGACCAGAAAGTCATTGCGTTTTAGACCCGCCGTTGCTGCCGGTCCTCCTCTTTCAACGTCCGTAATCAATATCCCCGATAAAGATTGCTCTTGGCTGAAGTTAGGGTTGACGCTAATACCAATGAAGCCACGAACTACCTTACCTTCGCGGATAAGTGTTTTCATTACTTTGCGCGCATTTTCATAAGGCACCGCAAAGTAGATCCCTTCACCGCCATCACCAAAAGCCGAGTTGTAACGGGCGTTATTAATTCCTATTAACTCGCCGGCGGTATTGACCAGTGCGCCCCCGGACGCGCCTTGGTTGATAACTGCATCCATCTGAATTAAGTCAGAGTAAGAATTACTGACGCCTACACGTCCGCCGCTGGCACTGATAATTCCTTGTGTAATGGTCTGACCAATGTTGTAGGGGTTACCTATAGCAAGAACAATGTCGCCTACTTGGATGCGGCGTGTCGACTGAACTGGAATGACAGGAAGGTTACTCGCATCAATCTTTAGTACTGCGAGATCGGTATAGCGGTCACTGCCGATTAATTGCGCGGCGTAACGACGTCCGTCCTGTAAAGCAACTTCAATTTTATCGACATTATCAACGACATGGTGAGCGGTCAAAATGTAACCCTGAGAGTCCATAATAACACCCGAACCCAGGCGCAAGACCCGAGATGACTGCGGCTGGTAGTATGAACCTTGTACTTCACCCATACTGTATATATTAACTACTGCAGGGGCCGCTTTTCGGACTGCCTGACTAAAAGAAATAACCTCGGAATTGGTTTGTTTTAAAGACTCAGACTGACCCCAGAACGGCTGACTGATAATGACAATGGCCGCAACAACCAAGCCTAAGCCAACTGACTGAAACAAGAATCGTAGGGTTGAAGAAAGTCGCTGCATACCTGTTTCCGATTAAATTAAGTGGTATCAGCATAGCACTGATACCACCTGCCTGTCACAATCTCAGTTTGCGTTGCGCAACACAATAAAGAGTGAGCTGCTGTCACGTTTTATGTTTAAGGCAATAACACCCGCTTTGTCTTCAATAGCGGATCTGAGTTCAGCGATTGAGCTGACTGCCTGCCGGTTTACACCTTGAATAATATCACCTTTTTCTAGGCCAATACGGGCTGCAGGTGAGCGCTCTTCAAGTTCCGATATTTCTATACCCTTACCTGAATCGGCAGCGGTGAGCGTGGCTCCTTCCAGAGCTGGGTGGATAGAGGCTGCTGTAACTGAGGTGTCTTGTGCCCCTAAGGTTACACTCACCGATTGCTCTTTCCCGTCACGAATAATACCAAGCTCGATTGACTTACCTGAGCCTATCGAGCCAACCAGTGCTCCAAGCTCAGAGAATGAGCGAATGGCTTGCTTATCGACCGAAATGATCACATCGCCAGATTCAATACCAGCCTCAGCTGCCGAGCTACCGGGGACTACCTGAGAAACAAAGGCCCCGCGATTAACTGGAATATTCAGCGCCTGGGCGACATCATGGGTCAGGTCGTTGCCTCGCACACCCAGAACCCCTCTGCGAACTTCACCGAATTCAATAAGCTGTTGAACCAGGTTATTCATCATGTCCGACGGAATGGCAAAGCCAATACCGATATTGCCGCCATTAGGACCAAGTATTGCGGTGTTTATGCCAATTAGCTTGCCGTCTAGGGTGACCAGTGCGCCACCTGAGTTACCACTGTTGATAGCTGCATCGGTCTGGATGAAGTTCTCTAATTCTTCGATACCTAATCCGCCGCGGCCTAATGCGCTAACAATACCTGATGTGACTGTTTGCCCAAGACCAAAAGGGTTACCAATAGCAACAACGAAGTCGCCGACACGGAGGTCTGAAGACTGACCGAGTTCGATAGCGGTCAGGTTTTCACCCTCTTCAATTTTTAGTAAGGCAACGTCGCTACGTTTGTCGGTGCCAATAACCTTTGCGTCAAATTCACGGCCATCTTTAAGGGTAACCAGAATTTCAGTTGCATCGTCAATGACATGGTTGTTTGTTACGACATAACCGTTTTTGGCATCAATAATGACGCCGGAACCCAGCCCTTGAAAAGGATGTTCGCGAACTTGTTCGCGCGGTGCATTAGGCCCGAAGAAAAAACGAAGCGCATCCGGAAGGCGCTGTCTGACTTCGCGCTTACCTTTTACAGAAATATTGACAACCGCCGGCGTAACCTCTTCCAGCATAGGTGCCAGAGTGGGTTGTTCGTCGTCATCGCCAAAAAATGGAATACCGGCTTGAGCCGAAGTAATGGGGGTAAAGCTAAAAACAAAGAGTAAACTGAATAAAGCTAATACTCGTTTCATGGTTTGAGTGACTCCTTAATAAAGCACCAACAAGCGATCTGCGAGTTAAGACCGCTTGCTGGTTATATGAGTTCACTCTAAAAGTGTTTCAAGATGTTTTTGAGGACTCTTTTTCTGATTTTTCTTCGTAGCTATTTGAGAATAAACCGCTGGAACCTTCGGTGTAGTCGCGAGGCATGTCGTTAGCGCTGTAACTGTCACGACCAGAGCGGTGGTCTTTGTTTAACGAGTTGGCGACACGAAGCTGTTTAAGGGTATCCTCGGCGAAAAAGGGTAGGTCGCTTTGAACGTCGCCTTTTTCAAGCAACTCTGCACTTTGGCTCAAATAGCTCTGTAGACGCTGTTGTGTGTCGGCCAGTTGCTCAACCATGGCATTGGCCGTTGCGAAGTGCTCGGCAACTTCTCGCTGGTAGTCGGTTAGACGCTGTTGGCTTTGTTGAACTTGCTCTTCAAGGTCGCCGGACTGGCCTTTTGACTGACTGTAACGAGCTGCGAAAAAGCCAATGATAGCACCGGCAATGACCAACAGAACTCCAATAATCCAACTCATAATTCACTCCTGCACAAGCTGCTACAGCTTCGAATGATTGCTGCGCTTCACCTTCATGGTAACATATTACCTATTAGGATAATCCCAACTGAGGTGAAGTGGTAGTGTCCAAACAGCAAATGTCTCCATTAGAACGTTATCAGTATGATATCGAACACAATGGCTTCTCGGAAGATGAAGCCCAGCTTAATGCCGTTAAACATTTGCAAAGACTGCATGATGAGCTTATTGAGTGGCACCATTACCAGACTATATCGGCTTGGCGAAAACTTTTAAGTAAAGCGCCTGAACGGCCTCAGGGAATTTATTTTTGGGGTGGTGTGGGCCGCGGTAAAACCTACTTGGTTGATACTTTTTTTGAAAGTCTGCCAATTGAGCGTAAATGGCGCATTCATTTCCACCGTTTTATGCATCGAGTTCATAACGAACTAAAAATGCTGGATAAGCAGAGCGACCCGCTACATATTGTGGCTGACAAGATAGCCGATGAAGCGCTAATTGTCTGCTTTGATGAATTTTTCGTACAGGACATTACTGATGCGATGCTCCTGGGGAAGTTGTTTGAGTATTTATTTGAGCGGGGTGTTGTGCTGGTTGCTACGTCCAATATCATTCCCGACGACCTTTATAAAAACGGTCTGCAACGAGCGCGCTTTATTCCGGCCATTAAACTTATTAAGCAACACTGCGAAGTGGTGAATGTCGACAGTGGCATCGACTACCGGTTAAGAACGCTGACACGAGCTGAAATTTTTCACTCACCACTGGACGAACAGGCCGATAAAAACCTGTGGCAATATTTCAAAGAGTTGGCACCGGAATGCAAAGACCGATACGAGTCAGACTGCATTGATATTGAAGGTCGGGATATTGACGTACGAGCTGAGTGTGACGACGTGGTGTTCTTTGATTTTGCCTCTATTTGTAAAACCGCGCGCAGTCAAAATGACTACATGGAAATAGCGAGAATTTATCACGCTGTACTGATCAGCAATGTCGAACAAATGGGAGCGGGGAAAGACGACACCGCCAGACGTTTTATTGCATTGGTGGACGAATTTTATGAGCGTCGGGTGAAGCTGATTTTATCTGCAGAAGTGGACATCGAATCGCTATATACCGAAGGCCAGTTAACTTTTGAGTTCCGTCGCTGCGTCAGCCGTTTGCAGGAAATGCAAAGTCAGGAATATCTGGCAATGGCACATAAAGCATAAATTTCAGAAAATGCGTGATCTTTAACCGCATTTTTCCTATAATCCGCGCAGCCCACGTTACAGTCCGTTGTGTTACATAACGTAATGCAGCGGTCGCAGCAGATAACTGAATGATTTTTATCATTTTTTTATTGTTGTGATTCGCGGGGAAGCCCGGAATTACTGTCCGTGAACTTTTAAAATGTAGGTTTTATACAATGAAAACATTTGTAGCCAAGCCAGAAACGGTAAAACGCGACTGGTACGTAGTAGACGCTGAAGGCAAAACTTTAGGTCGTTTAGCTACTGAAATCGCTCGTCGTTTACGCGGCAAGCATAAGCCTGAGTACACTCCTCACGTTGATACTGGCGACTACATCGTCGTAATTAACGCTGAGAAAGTTGCCGTTACCGGTAACAAAGCTCAGGACAAGATGTACTACTCGCACACTGGATTTCCGGGTGGTATCAAATCAATCAGCTTTGAAAAACTGATTGCTAAGAAACCAGAGATGGTCATTCAGAAAGCGGTGAAAGGTATGTTACCCCGTGGTCCATTGGGTCGTGCCATGTTCCGTAAACTGAAAGTGTACGCAGGTACTGAGCATAACCATATTGCTCAACAACCTAAACAACTGGATATATAATACGGAGCAAGAACACTATGGCAGATAATCAATACTACGGTACTGGTCGTCGCAAAAACTCCACGGCTCGCGTATTTTTGCGTCCTGGTAGCGGCAACATCAAAATTAACAACCGTGAACTGAACGAATACTTCGGTCGTGAAACGGCTCAAATGGTTGTTCGTCAGCCGTTAGAGTTAGTTGAAATGACTGAAAAGTTTGACTTGTACATCACTGTAAGTGGTGGTGGTACTACTGGTCAGGCTGGTGCAATTCGTCACGGTATTACCCGTGCATTAATGCAGTACGACGAAGCTCTACGTAGCCCGCTACGTAAAGAAGGTTACGTTACTCGTGACGCTCGTCAGGTTGAACGTAAGAAAATCGGCTTGCATAAAGCACGTAAACGTCCACAGTTCTCGAAGCGTTAATTCGTCTTCATTTATTGTGGCAAAACCCAGCTTCGGCTGGGTTTTTTTATGCCTGATCGAAATAGAAATACCGCGATAATAGCGGCTATTAAGCTTGTAAAAAGTGTGTCTTTTCATTATCATCTCAAAGCATTTTCTGTAATCCGCATAAGCGGACAAAGCAGCAGCTAATTCCCGACTTCGCGACAAAGTATCGTGGAGCGTCCAAAACTGGAGAGTAGATGGATGAGCAATGCGCCTGTAGATAAAGGCCGCCGTCGTTTTTTGACTGTCGCAACCTCTGTGGTAGGTGGTGCCGGAGCGGTAGCAGTAGCCGTTCCTTTCATAGCATCATGGAACCCAAGTGCGAAAGCCAAAAACGCGGGTGCGCCCGTAGAAGTGAATATACGCAAGGCTGAACCTGGTCAGCTAGTCCGTGTGAAATGGCGTGGTAACCCTGTCTGGGTTGTTCGTCGTACACCGGAAATGCTTGAAAGTCTGTCTAAAGTTGAAGATAGACTTCGTGATCCAAATTCAGAAGAACCACAACAGCCTGAATACGCACAGAACCAACACCGTTCAATCAAAGAAGAATTCTTTGTCGCCGTTGGTATCTGTACCCATTTAGGTTGTTCCCCGTCTTACCTTGAAAAGGGAATGGGAGACCATGTTGATGGCGTTGAGTCTGGTTTCTTCTGCCCGTGTCACGGTTCGAAATTTGATATTGCAGGTCGTGTTTTTGAAAGCGTTCCAGCACCTCTGAACTTAGCCGTGCCGCCGCATTATTTTATCGACGATAACACCATTTTGGTGGGTGAAGATAAGGGGCAAGCATAATGTTTAAGCGATTTGTAGAGTGGATGGATGCCCGCATCCCCATGACCAAAACCTGGAACATCCACCTGGCGCAGTATCCAGCTCCGAAAAACTTCAATATGTGGTATGTTTTCGGTTTCTTGGCGACTATTGTATTAATTAACCAAATTCTGACCGGTATTTGGCTTACCATGAATTACGTGCCGAGTGCCGAAGGCGCATTTGCTTCGGTCGAGTACATCATGCGTGACGTGGAATACGGCTGGTTATTGCGTTATATGCACTCCACTGGCGCATCAGCGTTTTTCGTTGTCGTCTATCTGCATATGTTCCGCGGCATGATGTACGGTTCTTACCAAAAACCACGTGAACTCATTTGGTTGTTTGGTATGTTCATCTTCCTGGTGTTAATGGCCGAAGCGTTCATGGGTTATCTACTGCCATGGGGACAAATGTCATACTGGGGTGCTCAGGTTATTATCTCCCTGTTCGGTGCTATTCCGATTATTGGTGATGATCTTACTCTGTGGATCCGTGGTGACTACGTCATATCGGGCGCGACACTGAACCGTTTCTTCGCATTGCATGTTATTGCTTTACCATTAGTCTTGGTTATCTTGGTCTTCTTGCATATCGTGGCTTTACATGAGGTTGGCTCGAACAACCCTGACGGTATCGACACGAAGAAACCGAAAGGCTCAGTACCAGACGAAGAGAAGCCTAAGTTCAAGTTCCATGAGCGCTTTACCAGCAAGAAAGATATTGTCGACTCCATACCGTTCTATCCTTACTACATTATTAAGGACATGTTCGGCTTTGGCGTATTCTTGTTTGTGTTCTGCTACATCATTTTCTTTAATCCGGAAATGGGCGGCTTCTTCCTTGAGCCACCGAACTTTGAACCAGCGAACCCGTTGAAGACACCAGAGCACATCGCTCCGGTATGGTACTTCACTCCGTTCTACGCCATTTTGCGCGCAGTTCCGGATAAGTTATTTGGCGTCATTCTTATGTTTGCTGCCATTGTCTTCCTGGCGTTGTTGCCTTGGTTAGACCGTGGTCGGGTACGCTCGATTCGCTATCGTAGCCTATTGCATAAGCTGAACTTAACCGTATTCGCGATCAGCTTCGTTGTACTGGGTTATCTGGGAACTCAACCTGCAACACCAGTTGCAACCGTGTTCGCACAGATATTTACGTTCCTGTACTTTGCATTCTTCGGGCTGCTCTGGTTCTACAGTAAGCGCGAGAAGACTAAACCGGTACCAGAAAGGGTGACGTCGAAATGAAAAAACTGTTAATCGCTCTTATAACTTTGATTCCGTCGCTGGTTTTTGCGGCGGATCCTGAAGTTCCATTAGATAAGGCTGAAGTCGACTTACATGACAAGGCCTCGCTGCAACGCGGTGCGCAGTTATATATGAACTACTGTCTGGGCTGTCACCAGCTGGAGTATCATCGCTATAACCGCACCTTTGAAGATATTGGCGTCCCACAAGAGCTGGGTGAGAAGCACTTACAGTTTACTGGTGATAAAGCCGGTGATCTTATTACCAATAATATGAATTCAGATTCCGCTGCTAATTGGTTTGGTACAGCTGTACCGGATTTAACCAATGTTGCCCGTGTACGCGGTGCGGACTGGATTTATACTTATTTACGCTCATTTTATAAAGATGAAAGTCGCCCATTCGGGGTTAACAATGCAGTATTCCCTAACGTGGGTATGCCGCATGTTCTGGAAGATCTTCAAGGGCTTCCGGAAAAGACCTACGAAGAGCGTATGATAGACGGCGAAATGAAAGATGTTTACGTTGGGATTAAAACCGATGGAAGCGGTCGCCTGTCTGAAAGCGAGTACGACCAAGCGATGCTGGATTTAACAGCGTTCCTGGTATACACCGGTGAACCTATGTTGTTAGAGCAGCGTCGAATGGGTTGGTTTGTGTTTGGTTTCCTGCTGATATTCACTATTTTGGCATGGTTACTGAAGAAAGAGTTTTGGAAAGACCTCAAATAATCGAGGCTTATCAGTCTGTTAGACAACGACTTAACAAAGGGTGGCTTGCCACCCTTTTGCCGTTGATATTATCTGGAGAAAGGAATGGCTGTTGCAGCAAATAAACGCTCAGTAATGACGTTATATTCAGGAAAGGATGACTTAAAGAGTCATCAGGTACGTCTGGTGTTAGCTGAGAAAGGTGTTGGTGTCGAAATTACGTATGTGACCGACGAAAGTACGCCGGAGGATCTGTTACAGCTTAACCCGTATCCAGAGGCTACGCCTACTCTTGTTGACCGTGAACTTGTGCTGTATAACGCACAAATAATCATGGAATATCTTGATGAACGTTTCCCGCACCCTCCACTAATGCCGGTGTATCCGGTTGCCCGTGGTACGAGTCGTCTTATGATGTACCGCATCGAGCGCGACTGGTACAGTCTGGCT
The DNA here is from genome assembly GCA_051747845.1 of Pseudomonadota bacterium. Lineage (GTDB taxonomy): Bacteria > Pseudomonadota > Gammaproteobacteria > Enterobacterales > Alteromonadaceae > Idiomarina. The sequence continues at coordinate 17,864 of JBNJGQ010000018.1, read as the reverse complement.
GAAAAAATTCAGAAAGGCGATGCGCAGGCAAGACAGGAACTGAAGGAAGGTATTCTTTCTCTGGCTCCAATATTTGCTGATACGCCATATTTCATGAGTGAAGAGTTCAGCTTAGTAGATTGCTATTTAGCACCTTTACTATGGCGTTTGCCGGCTTATGGTATTGACTTAGAGGGGCAAGGTGCGAAAGAAATCAAGCAATATATGGTACGTTTATTTGAACGCAAAACGTTCCAAGACTCTTTAACGGAAGAAGAAAAAGAGCTCGCCCGTCATTAATTTCATCGACGTCGAGGAGTAGTGCTATGACGCCGAAAAGACCTTATCTACTTCGTGGACTGTACGAATGGATTGTTGATAACGATCTGACACCGCATTTGGTTGTTGATGCAACCATTGTCGGTACTGTTGTGCCACAAAACTTTGTGAGTGAAGGCCAGATAGTTCTTAATATCTCACCGACAGCAGTTCAGAACTTGCAGTTGGCCGACCAAGAGGTGCGTTTTAACGCACGTTTTGGGGGACAGCCTATGCAAGTTATTGTTCCTATGACGGCGGCATTAGCCATTTACGCTCGTGAAAATGGAGCCGGTGCTATGTTTGAAGCTGAGCCCGAGCTGGATAAAATGCCCGAGCTTGACGAAGAAGAGCAGAACAGCACTGAAACAGAAAAAAAATCAGCGAAGAAAAAGCCCAACTTAAAAGTTGTTAAGTAAAAAATTAAAGCACTAACGCTTAATGGTTAGTGCTTTAATGACTCGTTCTACACCATCAATATTTCTGGCAACCTCAACTGCAGCATCCGCTTCTGCCTGATTAACATGGCCTAGCAGGAAGACCTCACCGTTCTCTGTCACAACTTTTATGCTGGTGGCATCTATAGATTTATTATTCGCGAACTTAAGTTTCACTTTACTGGTTATCCAGCTATCGCCTGCGCGAACCGTTGCAGAAGCTTTTGTACCAATGCGGAGTTGATTGAAAATTTTATTAATGCCATTGGTATCTTTAATGACATCTTCCGCTCTTCTTTTTAAGTTTTCACTGGGCACCTGGCCAATCAGCAGTACGTTGGTATCGTAGCTCACTGCAATAACGCGTGATTCCTCAAGCTGTTCATCATTGCCCAGCTTAGCGTTGGCTTTCATTTCAATGGTTTGATCGTCTACCTGTGTACCTATAGTGCGGGGGTCAGTCGCTGATGAGATACCAACTGCTGCAGCACCTACCGCGACAGCAGCGCAACCTTGTAAGGTCAATAAACTAATAAAAATGACGGGTAAAGCGAGTTTAGAGAAAGTCATATGCGTCAGTGCTCCTGGGGGAAGATGGTATTTTCTATTTGTTCACATAGGCCGTGGACAATAAACAACTGAGTTTCTAATACGCGAGCAGGGTTCAAACTTGGCACACGCAGTTCTATATCATTAGCCCCTAATAAACCGGAAACAGAGTCGTTACCCTCTCCGGTTAAAGCGATGATCAGCATATCGCGGCTAATTGCTGTTTCCATAACTGACGTGAGCTCCTCATTTTCCTGATTATCGGCTATGACTACCAGAATGTCGCTAGCCTGACCTAACGCAGCCAATTGCTTTTGTTTGCCGGCATTCAGGGCCAACACCGGAAAAGGAGGGCGTTCGAGCTTCATCCCTTCTGTCATAAGGTTGGCAAAATGCTGCGCAACCACTCCTGTGGTTCGGTCTCCGCAACAAAAAACACGCTGGCCATTGAGCAGGTTAGCCACTAACAACTCTACTGTGGTTGCCATATCATCGGTCAGGCTTTCAACCGCGGAAATCTGTGTCTGTATGCTCTCTGTGAAAAGGGCCTTAATTAACTCGTCATTCATAATCAGAATGCGTCCTTAAACCATTCAATTTTTGTTGGGTGACCGACTATCGCAATAACGTCAAAACGTATTGCTGCGGTGTGTTCGTCGATATTATTACTGAGTAAATAGTAACGTGCAGTATGCCTTACACGCCTACACTGTTGCGGTTTAATCTGCTCAAGTACTGAAGCGAAGTGTTCGTGTTGCCGATACTTAACCTCGCAAAAGACCCAGTAATCTCCGTCTCGGGCTATAATATCAATTTCACCGCCGTCAATGCGGTAATTTTTGCAAATAATTGTAAGGTTATTTTTTTCCAGAAATTCTGCCGACAGAAACTCCGCGTGCTTACCGGTTGCCACTTCCTGCATTATTTGACTCCTTAGCTAAGGCTATTTTCCCCTTAGTAAAGGTAGCCCAGGTAAGTTCACGGTGAACTACTGAGTCATTGATGTGGAGGTTGCCGCTAAGCCCGTTCCAGGTAAGTCCCGGCATACGGTTCATCATCTCCAGTCGTTGTATTAATGACACACTGTCATACCCCATTGCGGCTAGCCTTGCTAGTGAAAGTCCCCAACCATTTCGCAGTTCAAGCCATTGAGTTAAAAGCAAATTATTGCCGGCATCCGAAGCTAACCAGGGAATGTCAGAAAAGATAATACCGTTAAGATCAGAATCCCCTAAACGGTTTTTGAGTTCATGAGTAGCCGAGCTGGCGTACACCTGAATGGGTGAAGCAAAAGGTGAAACACTGACATCAATAAAAGGTTTTAACAGACGAGTTTGTTGTAAATTTCCCGGCAGGTAAATAGCGCTGATATCTCTCCGGCTTCGTTCCTGTTCATCAACAATGATTTTGCCAGCTGCAATTTTTACTGCCCGAATGCGCTGTTGACTGTCAGTTAACCCCAGGGAGCTTTCGACCGTCGCTTTCATATCTGCACGTTCAGAAAAGTAAGAAACCTTGGGTTTTCCGGCTTCGTTATTGTCCCAACTCGATTCAAATGCATCGACCATTCTGCGTCCGTTGGATGTATCCGCCGCAATGATCATGGCGCTTTTCGCCCCTGGGAGTTTCTGATTGATACGCTGTGCAGCTTGCTGGGCTTCTGTATCAGGAGTTAAGGCAAAAAACGCGCTGTTAGCCGCGTAGTCCGCTGATTCTCTTTCAACCTGATTTAGAAAAACTTGAGGTAAATCAGCGAGAGGCTGCTCGGCCCAGCTCGCAACATTCTCTTTTAAAAGAGGACCAATAATGCCTACCGGGTTCAGTGATTGTATCTGCTCTTTCTGTGCCTCAATATCACCTTTTCCGGTATCAATAAAAACCACTTGTAGTTGTTTTAATTCCCCTGTGCGAGCAATAATGCCATCGCGTACAGCCTGGCCTTGCTGTTGGTATTTTCCGGATAAGGGTAATAAGACCGCAATCGTTGCTTCTGATGACTTCTCGTCATCATTCTCGGCTTCTTTTTCCTGCCATTCTTCTACCATATCAACAGCTGCGTGCTCGCTATAGCTTTGCAGCCACTGGTTAAGGTAAAGCGGAAGTTGTTCTGGAGTTGTCATCGCCTGATGATGGTAGTCAACTAACCGCCACCAGCCAGCTAACGCTAAATCAGTAGGGCGTTGCTGCGGAAGTTCAGACTGAGTAACTTGGCTGGCAACAGACCATATGGTTTCTGCGCTGGACTGTTCAGAAAAACGTTGAGCGTCGACCTGCCAAACCAGAGCCTTCCAGTAGTTTTTTTGCTGGTATGCGGCCTGAGACAGCAGTTGTAAGCTCAAAGAGCGAAACTCGCGTTGGTTAAACTGTGTATAAACGCTCTCCAGCTCATCAATAACCTGAGGCCACTGCTTTTGTTCAGCAGCCCAACGAGCTTTGACCAGGTGATAGTATTTTTGGCTATGTCGGGTGATTTTTTGTGGGCTTAATTGAGACAATACGGCCACTGCCTGTTGCCATTTCTGCTCATTTTGGAATGCGTTAGCTGCGCGTATTAAAGCGGAGTGTTGCTCAATATCGTTTGCTGCAGTGCGGGCTTCATCTAACCAGTCCTGAGCCGATTTTTCTTCTGTTAAGCTCAAATCCTGATCGGTGACATCTACCGTTTTATCAGGAGTTTCAGTTTTCCGGTCAGGGGCAGACGTGCACTGAGTAAGTACCATTAGTGCCAGTAGAGCTAAAAATACGAATGAATGAGTTCTAAACACTGTAAGGTTCCGCTTTGGTGCCTGTTCGGTGATACTATAAACGGCATTGACGTTGGAAACAAATTGAGACTCATTATGACAGATCCGGGGATCCTTTATATTGTACCCACGCCTATCGGAAACTTAAGCGATATTACCGAGCGAGCGATAGAAACATTAGCTGATGTAGCGGCCATAGCAGCAGAAGATACGCGACACACGCGAAAGTTAATGCAGCATTACGGCATACAGAACGAAGTATTTGCCCTACATGAGCACAACGAGACCCAGCGCGCAGATGCGGTTATCGAACGCTTGCAGCAAGGCGACTCCCTGGCATTAGTGAGCGACGCTGGTACACCACTTATTAACGATCCAGGTTATGTGCTGGTACAACGTTGCCGTCAGCATGGTTTGAAGGTGGTTGCTCTACCGGGCGCCTGTGCCGTGACCGTCGCGTTGTCTGCGGCTGGTTTGCCAACCGATCGTTTTGCCTTTGAAGGCTTTTTGCCTTCCAAGCCACAGCAACGCCGTGCAAAACTTGAAGCATTAAGAACGGAACCGAGAACCGTCGTTGTTTACGAAAGCCCACATCGAATTATGCACACCCTGGCCGATATGGATGCTGTGCTGGGACAGGACAGGCAACTGGTGCTCGCGCGTGAACTGACAAAGCAGTTCGAAACCTATTTAAATGGCAGTGCTGAAGAATTATTGCAGATTTTAACAGACGACAGTAACCAGCAGCGGGGAGAAATGGTGTTATTGATATCACCCCTGCAGCAGGAAACAGAAGTCAATGACGGCCCCGGGGAGGCAGCTAAACGCACTTTGCTGTTGTTGCTAGAAGAGTTGCCGTTAAAGAAAGCCGCCGCTGTAACGGCGAGAATTCATGATGAACGAAAAAATGTGTTGTATCAGTGGGGGCTGGAGAATAAAAACAAAGATTGAGTTAAAGCGTGGCGCAGCGTAGAATCCTCCGCGGAGAGCTGGCCAGACAATCGCCGCCTGTTTACAGGGGGAGGAAAGTCCGGGCTCCATAGGGCAGGGTGCCAGGTAACGCCTGGGCGGCGTAAGCCGACGACTAGTGCAGCAGAGAGTAAACCGCCGATGGCTGCTTGCAGCACAGGTAAGGGTGAAAGGGTGCGGTAAGAGCGCACCGCGCAACTGGTAACAGTTTGCGGCACGGTAAACTCCACCCGGAGCAAGGTCAAATAGGGGTTCTTTGGCGCGGCCCGCGTTGAACCCGGGTAGACTGCTTGAGGGTCAGGGCAACCTGATCACTAGATGAATGATTGTCCACGACAGAACCCGGCTTATCGGCCGGCTCTCCACCTTATTTCACTTTGCTGGTTTAGAACTGCCATTTCCGCAGAAAGTCTAATAACTTATCTAAAGTCAGAGGTTCACTAATAAAGTAACCTTGAGCAAAGTCGCATTGTTGTTGCTGCAATAACTCCCACTGTTGTTTGGTTTCCACACCCTCGGCTATAACGTCGATATCAAGGGCTCTGGCCACCCGCAGCAAGGCGTCCAGTAACGCAACCTGCACGCGGTCATCAGGTGCCTGATTCAAAAAGCTTCTGTCTATTTTTATATAGTCGACCGGATAACGCTGCAGGTAATTGATGCTTGAGTAGCCAGTTCCAAAATCATCAATAGCCAGTTGCACGCCTTGCGAGCGCAGGTAATGCAAAATTTGCAGTTGCCTTTGTTTGTTGCTCATTAACAGTGACTCTGTAATCTCAAACGTGATGCTGTCACTTGGTATTCCGTGCTGCGTTATGCAAGCCAGCCATTGTTTAGCGACTTCCATATCATTCAGCTCGCGCTCTGAACGGTTAATTGAGACCTCAATAGGGTATCCGGACTTATGAACGGTAACCCAGTCAATACAAGCTTGTTCCAGAACAAATTGCCCCAGCTCGTGAATTAACCCCGTGCGTTCAGCAACCGGAATAAACTCAGCGGGAGAAATGATGTTTCCATTTTCATCTTTCCAACGGAGTAAGGCCTCACATTTGGTGATTTTGCCGGAACTAAAGTCAACAATAGGCTGATAAACCAGTGAAAATTCATGCCGTTTCAGGCCATCCCGCATTCGGTTATGAATGGCGTTCTGTCGCTCGGTTTGCGCTCTTAGCTCATCGTTAAAAAAGTAGTGAGTACGACGCCCTGCGGTTTTTGCTGCGTACATGGCCAAATCGGCATTTTTGAGTAGTTCGGCGGCTTTTATGCCATCGTCAGGATATAGCGCAATACCAATGCTGCAGGTGGTCTGTATTTGATTCTGACGTAATGTAAAAGGTTCGCCTAAATGGCGATTAATTTGAGTCGCCAGATCATTGATGACGTCATGTGACTTAAAGCGGTTGATCACAACAACAAACTCATCGCCACCAATACGGGCGATGAAGTCAGAACCCCGAAGTTGGCTTCTTAAACGTTCAGCAACCGAAAACAGTAGCTCGTCGCCGGCGTCGTGTCCAAGGCTGTCATTAACTTCTTTAAAATGATCAAGGTCGATAAATAGAATGGCAAAATGCTGGTCACGACCTTTTTGAGTCAATTGATTAAGGTAATTAACAAAGGCTCGGCGATTAGGCAAGTCGGTTGTTGAGTCAAAGTTTGCCTGTCGATCAATTGTGGTCAGCGCAGATCTCAAGCGGCTCTGGGTTGCGACTAAGTTATACATAAAAGCAATTAACAAGAATGACAGTGACCAGCCGGCAACTATGATAACCCAGTAAATATTATCGCGTTTTGCCCAACCATTATTTTTCGGGGCGAGGGCCAATACCCACTTCCCAGTGGATACATTGATTTCAATGGCAACGTAGTCCTTTTGCCACAACGAGGGATCCCCACGTTCAAATATGTTTTCATTATTTGCATTTTGCTTTTTTAGAGCAAGGAGATAATCATCAACTGAGGTCAAGCCGCTACTTACCATTAGCTGGTCAATATCAATGACAACCGCAATAACCCCCCAAAGTGAGTTATCTATAAAAACCGGAGCTCGGGCAATGAGTGCCCAACCGCCTTGTACCAATTCAACCGGCCCATCAATGATGATGCTTTTACTCTGAATGGCTTTCTGAACACTTTTGAGTTGCTCAGGGGAGGTCCGGTAATCAAAACCCAGAGCATCCTGGTTAGCCGTTAAAGGGTACAGAAACTCAATAACGAGGTTAGGGGCTAAAGCAACGTGGCGAACAGGAAGGTCATTGTCAATTAACTCTTGCACGAGTAGACGGTAGCGTTCTGCAGAAATATCAGGGGAAAGTTTTATTTCAGCCTGGAGCGCACGAGCTGTCGTTAACGAAGAGTTAATCTGGCCTTCCAGGGCGGCACGTAATCTGCCTAAACGCTCAGTGGCAACGCGTTTACGCGACTCTATTACTTGCGAGTGTTGATTCTCCGCAAACCAGATGACGCCGGCCACCAGCATACAAAAGCTTACCAATATGACAAATAAGTAGCGCTTCATTGAGTATCACAGCTAGCTAAAACTGAGTCGAGTATCGCATAAAAATCACACAACCCATAGCGGAAAAACTATTTTGCATGTTGCATCAAGCGCTTAATGTAAATTTCTGTGAAGCCCTGACAAATAAAGAGGTTTTTTCTTGACAGTGGGAAACAGTGACACCTAGACTGTAACATTGTGGGGATTTGTGGATAATAGTGGATCACAATGATCAGGTGGGATCATGTTCCGAGGTGCAACAACATTAAGTCTAGATAGCAAAGGGCGTTTGGCCATACCGGCCAAGTATCGTCACGCGTTGTCATTAGACTGTGAAGGCAAAATGGTCTGCACGATTGATATTAAACAACCGTGCCTTTTGCTGTACCCGCTTCCAGAGTGGCAAATCATAGAACAAAAGCTCACTCGATTATCCAGTATGAATCCCGCAGAGCGTCGCTTACAGCGGCTTCTGTTAGGTCATGCTGACGACTGCGAAATGGATAAAAACGGTCGTCTGTTACTGTCAGCGCCATTGAGACAACACGCCGGTTTAGAGAAGAAACTGATGCTTGTCGGGCAGCTGAATAAATTTGAAGTTTGGGATGAAGACGCCTGGCATGAACAGGTGGCGCAAGATATGGATGTTGAACGCGAAGGTGACTTTACTCTCAACGAACGACTAGAAGACTTTTCACTATAATGATAACAACGTCACCGCAACACGTTTCGGTGCTACTGGAAGAGTCGATACAAGCATTAGCGACTGATCCGCAAGGCACATATATTGACGCCACATTTGGTCGTGGCGGACATACACGTGCGCTTCTTAGTCAGTTAGGTGACAACGCCCGGGTGATTGCGCTTGATCAGGACCCTGAAGCTATTGCCGCGGCAAAATCCTTCGAAGACGACCCCCGTTTTCAAATTATCCACACTCCTTTCTCAAACCTGCAAGAGGTACTTGATGATTTGCAACTGAATCAGCAAGTGACGGGCATTTTATTTGACCTTGGCGTGTCCTCCCCACAATTGGATGATGCTGAGCGAGGCTTTAGTTTTATGCGTGACGGTCCGTTGGATATGCGGATGAACACCAGCAGCGGCGAGACAGCGGCTGAATGGTTGAATCGCGCAGAAAAAGACGACATTAGCTGGGTGCTAAAAGAGTACGGAGAAGAACGTTTTGCCCGCCGTATTGCCAGTGCCATTGTTATGGATCGCGAGAAAAAGCCCTTTACCCGCACGAAGCAGCTTGCGGAAATGATCGCTCGTGTCAGTCCGGTAAAAGAAAAACATAAACATCCGGCAACGCGCACATTTCAGGCCATAAGAATTCATATCAACCGAGAGTTAGAGCAAATAGAACAAGCTCTCGAAGCATCGCTTTCTGGTTTGAAAGAAGACGGTCGGTTGGTGGTTATCAGTTTCCACAGTCTGGAAGACCGTTTAGTTAAGCGCTTTATACGTAAGCACAGCGAAGGAAAACAGCTGCCGCCGGGACTACCGGTAACTGAAGCCGAACGGAATAAAGACAAAGCACTGGAAAAAGTGGGTAAGGCGATTAAGCCGGGCAAGGCAGAGGTTCAGGAAAATCCGCGCTCCCGCAGTTCAGTACTGCGTATTGCCAGGAGGGTTCGCAATGACTAAACAGCGTTACCCAAGCCTGACCAAAATGTTACTGCAAGATCTTTTGCAGCATAAATGGATAGTGCTGCTAAGCGTGGTGGTTATTGTCAATGCATTAAGCATTGTTTATATCGCACATTTGAATCGGCAACTAACCGCCGAGCGCGACGACTTACTCTCGTACCGGGACACTCTGGACAGAGAGTGGCGGCATCTTGTGGTTGAGCAGAACTCGCTGACTGAGCACAGCCGGGTGGAACGTATTGCACAGGAACAGTTGGGTATGCGTGACGTCGAGCCAGATCAGGAGGTGCTAGTCTCATGGCAGTGATTCGTCGCAAAAAACGCACAGAGCCCGCTGGCACTCGCTGGCGCTTTTATACCGCAGTATTTTTACTGTTCGGTGTTTTTTCTGTGCTTATTGCCCGTGCTGCCTATATCCAGGTGATCAGTCCCGATGCGTTCTCTCTGCAAGGCGATATGCGCAGTTTAAGATCAGCCAGTGTTGCCGTTGAGCGAGGAACCATTGTTGATCGCAATGGTAGAGAATTGGCGGTCAGTGTTCCGGTGGAAACTGTATGGGCTGATCCTAAGCGAATCGCAGAAAAAGAAGCTTTGGCAGACGAACGTCGCTGGCAGGCACTGGCAGAAACCTTCCGCATGAATCGTGATGAATTGGTGAGCAAGGTGGACGATAAGTCCAAACGCTTTGTCTATCTGCAGCGAAAAGTGACGCCGTCAGAAGCCGACTACGTGAAGCAATTGAAAATACCGGGTGTGTACTTAAAAACCGAGTCTCGCCGTTATTACCCAACGGGTGAAATCAGTGCCCATTTAATTGGGTTAACCGATATCGACGGTGCAGGGCAAGAAGGCCTCGAACTATTGTATGACGAACACTTAACCGGCACACCGGGCAAAAGAGTTTATCGCAAGGACGCGCAAGGGCGGGTTGTTGAGGAAATTAGTCAGACAGACGCACAACAACCAAAACAGCTGACACTGAGTATCGACCAACGTGTTCAGGCAACTGCTTATACCGAACTGAAAAAAGCCGTGCGCTACAATCAGGCAACTTCAGGATCGGCGGTAGTGCTGAATGTCGAAACCGGTGAAGTTCTGGCTATGGTCAATAGCCCGTCCTTTAACCCTAACAACCGCGCGGAACTGCAGTCTTTCAGAATGCGTAACCGGGCGGTAACTGACAGCTACGAACCCGGTTCGACGGTCAAGCCATTGGTGGTACTCAGTGCTTTGGAAAACGGACGGCATAAAGCGGGCGATAGCATTGATACCAGCCCGGGTTGGTTAAGAATTGGCGGACGCCGCGTCAGTGACCCTCGTAATTATGGTGACTTGTCATTAACCGAAGTGCTGAAGCGCTCTTCTAACGTAGGTGTGACTAAAATTGCTCTGGACTTGGGGGTCGAGCCCTTATTGCAAACTTATTCCGATGCCGGTTTTGGCAACGACACTGGTATTGCTTTATTAGGCGAAAGCATTGGGTTGCTTGGTGACAGACGTCGTTGGTCTGAATTTGAAGTAGCGACACTTTCGTACGGCTACGGTTTATCGGTAACCAGTCTGCAGCTGGCTAATGCCTATAACGTTATTGCAAACGGTGGCTTGAAACGACCACTTACGATATTCCGTCAGGAATCTCCTTTACCCGCTGAGCAAGTTTTCAATCCAGACAACACGCGCGCTGTCATGCATATGATGGAAGAAGTGGTGCGTGACGGCACGGCTAAAGCTGCTCAGGTTCCTGGGTACCGTGTAGCGGGCAAAACCGGAACAACGCGCAAAACCAAAACCGGCGGTGGTTATGGTGACGAGTATGTCGCTCTATTCGCCGGCATTGCACCGGTTAGCGATCCGAAAATTGTTGTCGTGGTGACCATAAATGAGCCGGGTACCGATGACTACTACGGTGGTACCGCGGCGGCACCCGTGTTTTCGAAAATAGTGTCTCAGACCATGCGGCTGCTGAATGTGGCGCCAGATAACATTGAAGACACTCAGGTTCGTGCTGCGGGCTTCGGAGGTGAGGAATGATGAAACTGGCTGAGTTGCTCACCATGCTGCCTACATCATTCGCTATTCCGAATGTCACTGTCAGCGGAATTAAATTAGATAGCCGACAAGTTGCGAATGGCGACGTATTCGTTGCTATCCCCGGTTATGAAACCGATGGCCGGGCCTATATTGATGCCGCTATAGATGCTGGCGCGGTAGCGGTTATTGCTGAAGCTCCCGGACTCGCTCTGGAGCAGCGCCGGGGGGCTGTGGTTGTCGGTTTTAGTGGCGTTCGCGAGCACTTGTCGCATATTGCCGGTACCTTCTTTGGCCACCCGTCCGAGAAAATGCAGCTTGTGGGTGTTACCGGAACCAATGGTAAAACGTCGGTGACTCATATCATGGCTCAGTTGGCAAAAACTCTGGGCATGGAGGCGGCGGTTATTGGCACCACAGGTAGCGGTCTCATCGGACGTTTACTGCCTGAACGGCATACGACTCCAGATGCCGTTACCGTTCAACACCGGCTGGCGACACTGCTTGCAGAAGGTGCAGAGCTTGTGGCTATGGAAGTGTCGTCGCACGCTTTAATTCAGCGCCGTGTAGAAGCTCTGCATTTTTCCGCGGCTGCTATTACCAACATCAGTCGTGACCATCTGGATTACCACGGCACCATGGAAAACTACGTTGCAGCAAAACAACGACTATTCGCTGATTTTGGTGTGCAAAATCGCATAGTTAACGTTGATGACGACACTCTGAGCCAGTGGCACAAAGACGACTTAGCGGATCTATGGATAAGCCTTAATGAGAGCTCGATAGAACCGTGTTTGCATGCAACGGGGCTTCAGTTCCATGAACAAGGCTCAGTATTTCAAATTAACTGGCAGGGACAGTCCTGCACCGTTGAGACACCTTTATTAGGGCGCTTCAATGTATATAACCTGCTTTGTGCCGTAGCGGTTTTATTAAAGCTCAATAAACCTCTGACGGCTATTAGCGAAGCTTGTCGCAGTTTGTTACCGGTTCCCGGACGCATGGAAGCCTTTCATAACAACCAATCGCCACTGGTCGTGGTTGACTATGCGCATACACCTGACGCTTTGCACCAGGTATTGAGTGCCTTACGGCTGCACTGCAAAGGTCGTCTATGGTGTGTGTTTGGCTGCGGCGGCGACCGTGACCGCGGCAAACGTCCGCAAATGGGCAAGGTCGCTGCGGACTACGCCGACGTTGTGGTTGTCACCGACGACAACCCAAGAACCGAGCCAGCACAACAGATCATCGAAGACATTCTGACGGGCATTGCTGATAAAGACCGGGTTAAAGTGTGGCCTGGCCGTCGTGAGGCCGTGATAAAAGCCATGCAGGAAGCCGCGCCAGACGATGTCGTACTACTTGCCGGTAAAGGTCATGAGGATTATCAGGTTATCGGCACTCAACGTGTGGATTACAACGAAAGAGCAGTCGTGAGTGAATGGCTGCAAGGAGACTGCGCATGATTTCAGTATCACTGGAGTGGATTGCGGAGCAGGTGGAAGGCCACCTGATTGGCTCTGATTGTACAATAGACAAAGTATCAACGGATACGCGGGCGGACTTGCAGGACGCACTCTTTATTGCTTTAAAAGGAAAGAACTTCGATGCGCACGACTTTGTCGAGCAGGCTATAGCTAAAGGCGCCGCTGCCGTTATCTGTGAGAAACAACAAAATATCGACTGTCGACAAATTATTGTAGAAAACAGTCGCCATGCATTGGGGCGTTTAGGTGCGGCGGTGAAGGCAAAAGTCGCTCCGAGAACCGTCGCGGTTACCGGCAGTAACGGTAAAACCACCGTCAAAGAAATGCTGGCGGCCATCTTATCAATCCGTCATCCGGTATTGGCGACTGAGGGTAACTTTAATAACGACATTGGTGTTCCTCTGACTTTGCTGCGGTTAGAGGAGCAGCATAAGTACGCGGTGGTCGAGCTTGGAGCGAACCATCCTGGAGAAATTGGCTACACCACTAATCTGGTCAAGCCCGATGTCGCCATTATAAATAACGTCAGTGCTGCGCATGTTGAAGGCTTTGGAAGTTTACACGGCGTAGCACGTGCTAAAACTGAGATTTTCCGTGGAGTGGGGAGCCAGGGAACGGCTGTTACCCCCCGTGACTCCGAGTTTTACCCTTGCTGGGAACGCGCTTGCACTAATATGAACTGGAAAACCTTTGGTTTAAGCGACAGTGCGGACGTGTTCGCCACAGATATTACTCTTAATGGTGAAGGGCATCCGTCGTTTACGCTCCATTTAGGTGAGCAAACCCGACAACTGGCGTTAAAACTGAGCGGTCAGCATAACGTCTTAAATGCGCTTTCCGCATCGGCTGCGGCCAGCGAATTGGGCATATCTCTGGATGATATTGTAACTGGCTTAGAGCAGGTTCAGCCAGCAAAAGGGCGCTTGACCACTATTAAAGTGAGTGATCACTTACGTATTATTGATGACACTTACAACGCCAGCGTTGCTTCGACCAAAGCCGCTCTTGATTTACTTGGGAGTTACAAGGGTTACCGAATTTTTGTCCTTGGAGACATGGGCGAACTGGGGGCTGATGCAAGAGCCTACCACGAAGAAATTGGTGAACATGCTATTGGCACCGGTATTGATAATTTATACAGCTTGGGTGTACTCAGCCAAAGTGCCAGTGAAGTCTTTAACGGCAATGGAGGCAAGCACTTTGGAAGCCTGCAGTCTCTGGTTGAATCTGTTTTACAAAGACTTACAGAACAGACAGGTAAACAGCCTGTCACAGTGCTGGTTAAAGGCTCACGCTCCGCACATATGGAGCGCGTTGTTGCAGCAATACAGCAGGCTGTCACAGTCGGTGACAGCACAGAGGAAAAGCACGCATGTTAGTTTGGTTGGCGGAGTACCTAACCCAGTTTGAAAGCGCGTTTAACGTGTTTTCTTACTTGACCTTGCGGGCAATACTAAGCGTTTTAACCGCTTTAGTTTTGTCACTGTGGTTAGGACCAACATTGATTCGCCGTTTGCAACGTCTGCAGATAGGGCAAACGGTAAGGGACGATGGTCCCGAAAGTCATTTAAGTAAAAGTGGCACCCCCACTATGGGTGGTGTGCTGATATTAGCCGCGGTATTGGGTTCATCACTGCTCTGGGCAGACTTAGACAACCGTTATGTCTGGGTTGTGTTACTGGTTATTACCGGCTTTGGCATTGTCGGTTTTGTCGATGACTATCGTAAAGTGGTGCGTAAAGACCCGAAAGGCTTAATTGCCAAATGGAAGTACTTCTGGCAGTCGGTTATTGCCAGTATCGCAGCAGTCTACCTTTACTGGAGCAGCACACAAGGCGCAGAAACTGCGTTGATTGTTCCTTTCTTTAAAGACGTTATGCCGCAATTGGGCATGCTTTATTTGCTCATGGCATATTTCGTGATTGTTGGTACCAGTAACGCCGTGAATCTAACCGATGGCCTGGACGGTCTGGCGATTATGCCAACCATTATGGTTGCCGCGGCGTTGGGTATTTTCGCTTATGTTTCCGGCAACGTGAACTTTGCCGAATACCTGCAAATCCCTTACTTACCGTTGACCGCCGAATTGTTGGTGGTGTGCACCGCTATTGTTGGTGCCGGTTTGGGCTTTCTGTGGTTTAACACGTACCCGGCACTGGTATTCATGGGCGATGTTGGCTCTTTAGCCTTAGGCGCAGCGCTTGGCATTATTGCCATTCTAGTGCGGCAAGAACTGGTGCTGTTTATTATGGGCGGCGTATTTGTCATGGAAACCGTATCAGTGATGTTGCAGGTGGGATCCTACAAACTGCGCGGTAAACGCGTGTTTCGTATGGCGCCAATTCACCACCACTACGAGTTAAAAGGATGGCCTGAGCCACGAGTCATTGTGCGTTTCTGGATATTGTCGTTAATTTTTGTACTGATAGGACTCGCAACCTTGAAGTTGCGTTAAAAAATAATGAAGAAAATAGCCTGGCAGAATATGAAACACATTGTTGTCCTTGGTCTTGGAAAGACCGGGGTTTCTGTGCTGCGCTATTTACAAAATAAAAAGCAACAGGATAAAGACCTGGCAAATGTTCAGATTCGGGTATTCGATTCGCGCAATAATCCTCCTGGTCTGGACGAGGCCAAACAAATACTGGGCGATGCTGAATTCCTGAATCGTCGCTGGGAGCTAGAAGATACGCTGGCGGCTGACTTAATCATTACAAGTCCCGGAATTGATCTGCGAGAGGAGCCGATCGTTTTAGCCCGGGATGCAACTATTCCGGTAGTTGGCGACGTTGAACTCTTTGCGCAAGAGTCGAGTTTACCCGTCATTGCAGTAACCGGTTCTAACGGGAAGTCCACCGTTACCCGAATGGTTGAGTTTATCGCTCAGAAATGCGGTAAGAATGTGGTTGCAGCAGGGAATATCGGTCTGCCCGTGTTGGAGTTATTGCAACAGAAAGAGCAACCTGACGCGGTAATGCTGGAACTGTCCAGCTTCCAGTTGGAATCTGTTAGTAGCTTAAACTTAAAAGCTGCGGCACTTATGAATATTAGTGCCGATCATATGGATCGCTACTGCACGATAGAGGAATACGTTAAAGCCAAACAGCGTATCTTTGCTAACGCGAAGACCTGGGTACTCAACCGACAGCAGCAGGACACCTGGCCACATCCAATTACCGGTAAATTGATGAGCTTTGGCGATGATGCTCACCCTAAGCACTTTGGCCTGTTGTCCGGCAATGTTGACCGTTCCAGTGGTCCGGTAGCCATTACCTTCCGTGGAGATGTTGTGCTCAGAGCGGATCAGTTAAAACTGCAGGGTATTCATAATTTAATCAACGTGCAGGCCGCTTTGGCTTTGTGTGATGCTATTGGAGTTGATGTTGAGCAAGCGGCCAATGCCGTAAAAGAATTTAACGGTTTGCCACACCGTTGTGAACTCGTCAGCAGTGATGGGGGCGTTTTCTGGGTTAATGACTCAAAAGCAACCAACATTGGAGCAACGATAGCGGCTGTTGAAGGCCTGCGGCCCACCGTTAACGGACGCTTGTTGCTTATTGCCGGAGGTAATGGCAAGGGCGCGGATTTCCGTGAGTTACAGCCGACTTTGGAACGCGTTGATATTCTGCTGACCATAGGCGAAGACGGTCCTCGCATAGGGCAACTTTTTAACGGCTCGCGGCAGGTTAAGAGCCTGCAACAGGCCGTTGAGCTGGCATCGTCTTTAGTTCAGGCAGGGGACATGGTATTGCTCTCGCCAGCCTGCGCCAGCTTTGATCAGTTTGATAACTTCGAACACCGTGGCGACAGTTTCCGTCAGGCAGTGGAGGCGCTTTATGTCGACAGTGCGTGAAGAGCAACTGAACCTGGAAATACCGGATAACCAAACCAGCACTCGCTTGCAGCAGTTATTAGCTTGGTTTCAGGGTAAAACCAGCGAGCCGTTATACGACCGGGTGCTGTTTGTTCTTGCCATGTCGCTACTCGCTTTTGGCTTTATTATGGTGACATCTGCTTCGCTGCCAACCGCCGAGCGGCTAACCGGAAACCCCTTTCATTTTGCGATACGTCACGGCGTTTATATTATTGTCAGCTTAGTGGTTATGCTGGCGACGTTGAAGGTTCCTACGCAAAGCTGGAATTTGCACAGCGGTAAGCTGCTACTTGTTGGTTTGTTGATGTTATTGCTGGTATTAGTTATTGGCCACGAAGTAAATGGTTCACAGCGCTGGATAAAAGTGGGGCCGGTTACCATTCAGTCTGCAGAAATGGCTAAATTGTTTTTCTGTATTTACATGGCTAGTTATTTATCACGCCGTGAAGACGAAGTGCGCGAAGCGGCTAAGGGCTTTATCAAGCCCTTGTTCCTGCTATTTATTGCGGCGGTGTTGCTGTTGATGCAACCAGACTTCGGTACCGTTGTTGTTTTATCGGCGACCACAGTGGCTATGTTGTTCCTTGCCGGCGCCCGGTTATGGCAGTTTTTTGCGGTATTCCTTACCTGCGTGTTAGCGCTCATCCTTTTGATTATTGTTGAACCTTACCGAATGCAGCGACTATTAACGTTCTTAGAGCCGGAAAAAGACCCTTTTGGTGCCGGTTATCAGTTAATGCAGTCGCTCATTGCCTTTGGACAAGGGCAGTTCAGTGGTGCAGGCCTGGGGAACAGCATCCAGAAGCTTCAGTACCTGCCGGAAGCTCATACCGACTTTATTATGGCGGTTATTGCCGAAGAACTTGGCTTCTTAGGTGTTCTGGCGGTCATTGTTACTGTACTGATGCTGGTTTGGCGGGCGTTGGTTATTGGCCGTCGCTGTTTAATGCTGGAGCAGCGCTATGGTGGATACCTCGCATACGGTATCGGCGTTTGGTTCAGCATTCAGGCCTTTGTGAATATTGGTGTCGCTTCTGGCGCTCTGCCAACGAAAGGGCTCACACTGCCTATGGTCAGTTATGGCGGAAACAGCCTGATTGTGTCTGCGTTAGCCGTTGGTCTGTTATTGCGGATTGACCATGAGCGCCGCATGACGGGACGCAAAGTAGCGCCGCGCGGAGGTGCTGAATGAACCGCGTTCTAATCGCCGCCGCAGGTACCGGCGGACATATTTTCCCGGCTTTAGCCGTAGCTGAAGAAATGCGGGATAACGGTTGGCAAGTCGACTGGCTGGGTACTCAGGAAGGTCGGTTGGAAAGCCGCGTT
>JBNJGQ010000017.1:0-29998 GCA_051747845.1 Pseudomonadota bacterium | reverse complement strand
GTCTATTGCTCCTCACTTGACGATTGCCGAAGTTAAGCAAATTCTGATGGATTCTGGTGAGAGTAACTCAGCTTTAGCCGGCAAAACAGTGTCTGGTAACCGTTTAAATGCGTTGAGTGCTCTCGAAGCTGCGGATCCTGATCCAGCTTATCGCTTAACACTTTCTCCGGTATCTCAGGAAATTGTTGCTGGCGATAACGCCACATTAACTCTCGATGTGGGCAGTATTGCTGACTGGTCAGGAACTGTTGATTTAACGGTTTCGGCTGAACCGCAGCTGGATGTCTCTTTGTCTTCAGACCAGGCACAAAATGGCGAATCAGTTGATGTACAGGTGACAACGACTGAAGACACCGCTTGGGGCGAATACGCCATAACGGTTAATGGCACCGATGTAGAAACTGGTGAGATGACCCGCGATGTTAGCGCAAGTGTTTATGTGCTGCCACAGGGCTTATCTGAGTTTTATTACGATGATGCTGCCGGTGTTGATATCCCGGATGACGACAGCAACGGTATTACTCGAGTGATCAATGTGCCTGATACAGGCGTGGTCTTCGGTGCTGATGTCAGTGTTGATATTACTCATACATGGCGTGGTGATTTAATCGTTACTTTAACATCGCCTGAAGGTACAGAGCATGTACTGCATGACCGTACTGGCGGCAGCGAAGATGATTTGGTTCAGAGCTGGTCGCTGGATAGCTTTAACGGTGAAGATATGACCGGTGACTGGACGCTGAATGTATCAGACAACGCTGGTGCAGATACCGGTGTATTGAACCATTGGTCCTTAACTCTAACCGCTGTTGAAGAAGACGATGGCTTACCAGATGCTCCTGTTGCAGGTTTTGAAGCAGACGCGGCTGACTTAACGGTAAGCTTTACGAATACATCAACAGACAGCGATGGTGATATTGAGAGTTATTTCTGGGAGTTTGGTGACGGTAGCACTTCTACAGAGACAAACCCTGTGTACGCGTACTCTCAAGAAGGAACCTACGATGTTACTTTAACAGTGACTGATGCAACTGAGCTGTCGGATACGGTAACTCAGTCTGTGACGGTTAGCCTTACTGATATCGAGCTCGACGTTTACCGTTCGCGCTTACTGCGTAGCGGAACGGCCTTGGTTGACCTTCGCTGGTCAGGCGCTGCGGGCGACGTAGACTTGTATCGTAACGGTGAGTTTGTTGAAACATTATCAAATTCAGGCCGTGCACGTGACCGTTTTGACTCAGATGGTAGCGATGTTGTCTACAAACTGTGTGAAGCGGGTACAGAAGCTTGTGATTCAGTAACAGTTAGCTTTTAATAACGTTGAGTTAACAATTTGATATGTATTGCAATAGGGGCTCTTGTGGCCCCTATTTTTATTTTTGGATGTTTTACATGCGACGTAGTAAAGGATTTACGCTGGTCGAACTTATTACTGTTATTGTTGTGCTTGGCGTTTTAGCCGTTACCGCACTTCCGCAGTTTATTAACTTTTCTAGTGATGCAGAGAAAAGTCGCCTTAAAGGGCTTGAGGCTTCGTTGAAAGCTGCTCTCGATATCACCTACAGCAAAGCCGCAGTTCAAGGTCTGGAAAGTGCAGACTCTGCCTGTCTTGGCGGTAAGTTTGATGAGGAAAACATTAGCTGCCCGGACGGAGACACATTAATTTTTTATGGTTACCCTGCAGCAAAAGAAAACGTTCTTAATGAGGTAGTTGAGCTGAGTGACTGGACTGTTTCTGAAGTTGGAATAGGCAATGTTGTCGGAATAGCAGCCACTGAGGATGACCTTATGGAGTGCTACGTTACCTATTCAGCTGCAACTTCTGTCAGTGAACCTCAAATTCGGGTTTATGCTGATAACTGCTAATGACTTACAAGGCTTACTTAGCAGGAGCTGCACTCCAGGGGTTGTGGATAAAAACGCATCGACACATCGGGGTGCGAACGTTTCCTGCCTTTCATTACATTCTCACCCACATTATTTAGTAATGGGTTATTAGGGTCGCTAGTTGGTCCTTTTGCGTGTTTAGCTAAATGAGGTGGCAGGTTCAGCACTGGCACTGACGCATCAAGTTGTGCCGCCATGAAAAAAGCAGAAGAATATCGAGTAACTCCTTTTTTAGGACTGGTCACACGGTGGTTGGTTGCTTTTAAATAGCCGTTAGAAGCTAGCTCCAATAGCTCTCCAATATTGACAACAAAGGCTCCGGGACGGGGTGCGACTTTATACCACTGTTGCTCAAACTCGACTTCCAGCCCGCTGTTTTCGTCCTGCATGACTAATGTCAGGTAACCGGGATCTTTATGTGCGCCCACCCCTTGTCCGGAACCTTCTGAAGTTCCCGGGTATTTTATGAGCTTAGTGTGACGATAAGGCCCTTTGCTAACAGTTCCTGAGAGGGAGTTCGCAGGTTGCTCGAGGCTTTCGCAGAGCGCTTCTAACAATTGCAGAGAAACCTCCGTGAGTTTGTCTTGCCAGCTGAGAAGTTGGGTTTTCATCTCCGGCAATTGTTTTGGCCACTGGTTAGGGCCAATCAGTTTCTGCCATTCATGATGAATGTCTGCATCTGAAAAAGCCGTCAGCTCATCCATAATGTCGAATTGCTCCCGGCGATCACGACGGCCAGCGGTTAACTCGGAGTAATTTGCAGAGTACCCACGGAAATGAGGTGAGTGAATCATCTGAACCTTTTTTTTCGCGGTATTCTCAAGCGCGAAAAAAGATTTGGCAGTATCCAGTACCTTTACTTGCTCCGTCAGCGAAATACCGTGATCTTCCAGGTAGAAGAAGCCGACCTCACGCGCCGCCTTACCGAGCTCAGCAATAAATTCCTGGCGATCAGAAGCACTAAGGTAAAGTTTTCGCATGGATAAAACAGGTACTGGGTTTTGCATAGCGGACTCAACTGATTATTTCTGCGCTGAGTTTACGCTGACTGATAGCCGCAACTGAAGAATCAAAATGTTCTATGGTAGACGGGTTGGCTATATCAACAATATGAACGGATACCGCCACTTATTCTTGGTATTACTCGACCACTACCTGCTGCCTGTGTAAAATCTTTGGGTCTTTAATTAACCAGTGAGATATTCAGAATGGGTCGCGCCTATCAAAACCGAAAAGAGTCTATGGCTAAAACCGCCAATGCAAAAAGCAAAGTTTACAGCCGCTATGGCCGTGAAATTTATGTTTGTGCGAAACAGGGCGGTACCGATCCAGATGGCAATCTGGCACTACGTGGTCTGATAGACAGAGCTAAGAAAGACCAGGTGCCCGCGCACGTTATTGAAAAAGCCATCGACAAAGCTCAGGGCGGTGCTGGGGAAGACTTTTCTCCTGCGCGCTATGAAGGTTATGGACCGGGAAACTGCATGGTCATTGTTGACTGCTTAACCGATAACCCGAACCGAACCTTTGGTGACGTACGTAACTGTTTTACTAAAAGTAAGTCAAAAATCGGTGCTCAGGGCAGTGTTGCCCACTCATTTGATCATTGTGCGATTTTTGCCTTTAAGCACGACAGTGAAGATGAAGTACTAGAAGCCTTAATGGAAGCCGATGTCGATGTTACCGATGTTGAGTATGAAGACGGACTGGTTACGGTATTTGCACCTCATACAGAATACGCAGCAGCCCGTCAGGCTCTAACTGGTGCTTTCCCTGAGGTTGATTTTGAGGCTGATGAAATTCAGTTCCTGCCACAGGTCACCACCAGTATCAGTGAAGATGACCAGCCTATGTTTGAGCGTTTAATGGATATGCTGAACGACCTCGATGATGTTCAAAACATTTACCATAATGCAGAACAATAGGTTGATGCAGATCAATCCAGTCGTGCAATAAACCTTATATGCTATATGGGTATTCATTAACAAGGAGTTACCCATGAAGCTTAAAGCATTGTCTTGTGGTGTATTGTTAGGCTTGTTAAGCACTTCTGCTTTAGCAAATGATTTTTCAATTAATGTTGGTGCTATCTCAGTCATGCCGGATGACAGTAGCAGCAACCTTAATGTTGTTGAAACCGTAGCGGGTTTGCCAGAGAACTCGACGGGTGTTGGCGTTAACACCAATACGCAATTGGGTTTAACTTTTGATTACGCATTAACAAATAACTGGACGGTAGAGCTGGTTGCAGCAACACCTTTTAGCCATGATATTACTGCAACAGGTGCACTAGCCGGGCTGAAAGTCGGTAAAACAAAACATTTACCGCCCACCTTGCTGGCGCAGTATCACTTTGACTTGAACAACGACATGTTTAAACCTTTCGTTGGCGTTGGTGTTAACTACACCGCGTTTTTCGACGAACAGGTTGATCCTCAGCTGCGTTCAACCTTAGGTGATCTTGGCGTTGTGACCGACGACGATTCCGTTTCACTGGCGCTTAAAAATAGTTGGGGCTATGCCTTACAGGCTGGTGTCAATGTGGAATTGACTAAAGACTGGGGCTTACATTTTATGGTCAGTCGCATGGACATCGATACAACGGGTGACGTGCGAGTTAACGATACAACCATTCAAAGTGTTGACGTTGATATTGACCCTTATGTAGCTATGGCCGGTATTCGTTATTCCTTCTAGAGCCTTTGCGTCGCCCACCTATAGGGCGGCGCTTTTTTAATGCGGTGAGCGTTTTGCTAATTTTCGCTGTAACGTACGCCGGTGCATTCCAAGCTCCCTGGCAGTTTTAGAGACATTCCCCTGATTATCCTTTAGCACTCGTTGAATGTGTTCCCATTCAATTTGTCCGGGGGTTAGACGGCTGCTCGAAGGAGTGTCCAAATTAATAGGCGTACCTGTAAAACGTTGTAATAACTCTACTGTCGCAACCGGCTTGGTTAAGTAATCCGTTGCGCCACGTTTCATTGCTTCGACGGTTGTCGCAATACTGGCGTAGCCGGTTAGTACAATTAAATGCTTAGGAGAATATTTATTAATTAGCGGCTGGATAAGAGCCAGTCCATTGTCATTGCCCAGCATCATATCAAGCAAAATACCGTCGAAAGGCCCTGCCAATTTTAGTGATTGCTCTGCTGAGTGGGCTTTTTGTATATTCATGCCATGATGTTCCAGTCGCCTTTGAAGTATTTTACAAAAGCCCTCATCATCATCCACGATAAGCAATTTAAAGTTATGCATTGGCAGTTACCGGTAAAACGATCAACGTCAGTGTTCCTTCAGTTGTTGATTGCCAGCTGACTTGTCCGCCAAGACGCTCGACTGTAGCGTGACTTATGACGGCTCCGACGCCCATACCTTGTTCACTGGCGGTTATAGACTTACCTATTTTCTTTTGTTGAAGCTGGCTTAGGCCGTCTCCGTTATCAACAATATGAATTTGGAGTTGTCTATTGCTTCCCGCTAGAGTTTCACTGAATTGCACCGAAATTAACCGATGGTTGCTTCGCTCGCCTGCGCTCAGTGCGTTAATGATCAAATTAACAATAGCCGGAAAAAGCGTGCGATCTGCAGAAACAATCGCATAACGTAGTGACTCCGAAGATTCCCAGTTGACCTGCGCATCAGGCCGCGCAACTCGCAGTAATTGCTGTAACTGAGTTACAATTTCGCCAACCGTGTAATTGTGCAAGCGATTAGTACGGACATCTTCTGCAGCCTCTCGCCATTGCTCCAGACTCGCTTCCACTTTGGTTAAGTATTCGTTTAACTCGCGTTTCAGTGCTAAATCGATATCACATTCTTGTAGCTCTTCATTAAGTAGCCGAAGGGACTGTACGGGCGTGGCCACGTCGTGAGTTAATTGAGCTGCTGCGGCGCCAATGGTCAGTAGTTGTTCATCACGCAGCTGTCGTTCGCGGGCATCTTGTAGCGCCTTTTCTGACTGAAACCATTGTCGCTTTAGGTAATACAGTGATAATGCAATGATAAGTGCAGCAATAATAAAGCCTATAACCATGCCCTGGGCGTGTTTCAGCATTTCATCGCTCAGCGCATGGGCGGCATGATTCTGCTGACCCGGCAAAACAGAAGGCAAGCTCACTTGTGCGACTTGTCCCAAAATACTGGCCAGTACAACAACCAAAGCAAAAAGGGTTGGTAATAACAAAAAAGCTATAACGATAAAAATCAGTAGCAAAGAAGTAAAAGGGTTACTGATTCCCCCATTAAAAGCGACCCACAAGTTACCCAGGCCAATGTCCAGACATAAGGCCAGACAGATTGCCCAGGAGCGTTGAGTCATGAATTTATAGGTGAGTAGCGTCAGCATATTAATTAAAAGTGGTAGTTGGTTTGTAGCCAGATGGTACGACCGGGCTCGTTAACTTTATCAATTTGTTGGTATCCTGAAATACTGGCAGCAGAACGACTCAAATGCTCTGCATAATTTTTATCCAGTATATTATCGATTCCTAAGCTTAGCTGCCACTTTGGATCAATTTTCCAGTCAATATTAGCCGATAAAACCCCGTATCCAGGGCTGTCACCTAGGTCATAACCAATAACATTCCCCTGGTTTACCGCTGTGCGTTCTTGTTTATCGACTAAACGCCATAATAAAGAGTAAGTTAACTGATTATGACGGTAATCGCTGGCGATACGCAGTTCGTCCGCTGGTTGCTGTGGCAGATACCGGTCGTCCGTTATGTTTGTTCCGCGAGTGATGGCAAGTGCAGCCGATACTGACCAGGGTTGAGTTAACTGATAACTTAAAGTTGTCTCTCCTCCCCAGGTTCGGGCATTAACATTACGGACTGTATCAGACTGCATCATCATGCCTTGCTGCAAAAGGATAAAATCGTCGACTTGACTGTAAAAAATGGAAGCGTCTAGTTGCCATTTTTCTGAGCCAATATCCAGCCCGGCATCCCACTGTTGGTTGGTTTCTGCATCAGTGTAAAAAGCAGATATTGATGTTGGCGACTGGCGGTTATTACCAATAGCTTCCCAGTAGTCAGGGAAACGCTCTGACTGACCCCAGCCGACATACCAGTAGCCATTTTCTAGCTGTTTCTCTAACCGCAGAAAGCCGCTGTTAAGGTCATTATTGCGCGTTTCATTGGCTGTCGGGTTTGGCTGAGACGGTGCCGATACAGACATGATACTCAGCCGCTTATCCGTCATAGACCACTTGTCCAGTCTGTAACCGCTGACAAGACGCCATTGCTTAGTTAAATTATGGCGATACTCAGCGTAAACACCGTCTTGCTCGATAAAGGCGTCATCGACACGGTCAAGTGTTTCGAAAGGCATGTTGAATTGATCTTTGCTCATACGGTCTCGGTGAGACGACTCATTATGTTCAATGCCTGCTTTGAGGTATCCAGAAGCGGTGAGTTGCCATTCCGTTGCTATTTTTAAGCCTCGTGAATAGCGATCCGGGTTACGGGCTGTTGGATTAGGCATCATCATGGATGGCGTAAAATCACGCAATGAGTAGTTATCCATGACATGGTCGATAGTATTGAAGTAAGTATTAACAGAAAGCTCTTCGAGCTTGCCTTTAGCGGGTTGCCACTGGTAATTCAACGCAACACTTTCACGGTCAAAGAGTACTCCATCCATACTGCGATCCGCGTAGGCCGCTTCACCATCGCTGGTGCCAAGTTTTAACATCAGGCGCTGTTGCTGTGACGGCGTCCAGGCCAAATCAATATCACCGCTCCAGCGCTCATATTGACTATTAATAGAGTTGCCAGAACCGTCTTCATAGTCGTCGGCGGTAGCCCCCGAAGCGTTCACTCTTATGTAACCTTGTTTCGCTCCCCAGGTTAAATCCGCTGTCGTATTCAAACGCCCGTATTGTGCCGCTGTTGCGTTTAAGTAACCCGTAAATTCAGGAGAATCAAAAACGGTGTCTTCCCGTTCAAAGTGGATTGAAGCAGCTGATCCTGCGAATAAAACGGTTTGGGGCCCTTTAATAATAGTGACACTGTCGTAGCTTTGCGGGGTGATATAGGCAGTTGGTGGATCCATTCGGCTACTGCACCCGCCCTGAAGCATTTGTCCGTCATTGACTATAGTCAGTCGACCGGCACCCATACCTCTGAATAGCGGATCTGATGACGCTCCGCCTTTGCGGGTTGCGCTAAACCCGGCAAGACTTTTGAGGAAGTCACCGGCATCGTGTGCAGGAAGGGGTTGCCGAGGCTGTTTTGAGTCGACGACCCACTCACTGGGAGAGCGCATAGATTCACCGATAATAATAATTCGTTCCTGAATATCGGAGGTTTCAGTGGCGTAACCAACAATCGGTAACAGTAAGCAAGTTGCGAGAGGGTAAATAGCCTTCATACGACATCATCCTGTAGTAAGGTAATGTGGCTATTATTCTCTATTTTTTATGTTGTTAGGATGCGACAAAAGGTAGCATCCCTTTAGGAATACCCCCTAAAGAGAAGGGCAAAATTTGTCTTTTAATAGCTTCATAAAAGCTTCGGTGTCTGGGTCTTTTATGGAGTAGTAGACAGTTTGAGATTCCTTGCGAACGGCAACTAAATTTTGCTGGCGAAGCACCGCCAGGTGTTGAGAAAAAGCCGAGGGGCTTAAATCGAAATACTGATGTAACTCGCCTACGCTTTGTTCGCCTATAGCTAGTCGACACAAAATCTGTAAGCGGTGAGGGTTGCCCAATGAGCGCAGAAAGCTTGCTGCGTTCTGCGCTTCATCCTGAAGCATCTCTTGTGATTCAGTTGCACTCATGGTGTCTTTATTTTCCTGCTTTTTCTAACTCGCGCTCAGTTTTGAGTCCGAATGCTTTTTTCATAACCATACTGGCTGGACAAAAACCGGTAAAGGACTGTTGGAATAAGTTAGCACCAACAAACACAGTTAGCCACATCCAATTAGGGTGAACCCAATAGGTTAAGGCCACAGACAACAATACCATAAAGCCGGCAAATGCGGTTAAAGCTCTTTCTACGCTCATTGTAAAGCTCCTTCAGTTTTTCGCATTAAAAGGCGTATCTCATACGCAGATACGCATTGTTATTCTCCGTAAACTGCCCGAAAAAGGTATTCGGACGTTCGCGGAAAAACAGATTAAAACCACCGCTGAAGGACCAGTTGTCGTCAATGCGGTAGTCAAATGTGGGGCGTAAATAACCGTCGTTTTGATTCGGCGACACAAAAGCAAACAGCGACAGGCTCAGGTCATCACGCTCGTCGCGCCAGGTTAAGCGGGTGGTGAATACAGTACGTGTTTGTGTGTTGCCTTTCTCCACGTAAGCCTGAAAGCCGCCGGTAAATCGGGTCCACAGCTCTTGCTCATAGCCAACCAATGCGCGCCAGTGGTCTTCTGCATTATGACGGTTGTAATTCGCGACTTCGGTATTTACCAGTCCTGGACCCAGGGGCATTCGAACGGACGCACCAACCACGGTTAAGCGGCCGAAGGTGGGCTGAAACTTCTCAGTAACGGCCTCGGGGCTTTTAGTAAAGCCGTCGTAACCATAGACAGCGTATTCCACACCATCGTGATTACGAAACAATCGTAAAGCGTACTCATCGCGCGTGGGCTTAACAAACTGAACAGACGGGTCGTCACCGGTTAACTGCCCGGAGAGCGGATTAAAATAGGAAATACGCTCTCCGCGAACGTAATTATCGTGATCAAACTCGGGCGACCAGACAAAATCGATATTAAACCAGTCGAAATAGCTGGTGACTCGAAGCGCGTCAGAAGGCGCTTTTAGGTACTCCTGGTCTCTTCCGACAAAGAAGGACTGCCAGTCTTTAGGAAACAGGTCGTTGAGGAATAAGTAGTCGCCAGTGCCCCAGGTGAGTACCTGACGGCCAACTTTTATATCGGTATTATCGAAAACCGTGAATTGAGCATTAAGTTCGCGAATTTGGCCATGCCAAGTTTCATCGAAACCGTCATACCATCCATCGGCTTTTGCGGTCCAGGTAATATCTTGCCAACGCTCGTCAAAACCAAGCTGTAGTCGAGGCTCGGCAATAGACAGACGCTTGTGATAGGGGGAGGTTTCGAGCCGTCCGCCTATTGCCGCCTCAACATAGCCGTAGACATCAATACCCTGGTCTTGTTCCGTTCCCCAGTCACTTTCCCATTCGTCATCACCCCAGGAGTCCTGTGCCGATGCGGCTTGAGCCAAAGTGAAAAGAACGGTAAACGTTAAAATTTTCTGGTATGGCATAGTTAGTCTCTCAGTTGTAGCCATTCTGCAGGTGGGTTACGTAAGCTACGCTCACTGAAAATGCTGTTCGGCAAACCAATGTTGTATTTCATAAAGCGGAACTGCATTTCAGTTTTACCGCCATTTTCAAGATCCGATATGCGCGAGTGCGTCACTGTTGGGTAGCTTTGAATCGTTTCGATTTTCAGTACTTCCATTTTGCGATAGGCGTCGCCGCTGTCGTTATAGAAGGTGCTTTCTACCGGGAGCATATGTTCTTTATCAATGACCACTTCGTAGTAGCTGAACTCGACGTTGTCAGGGTCTTTAGGCGTGCCTTTTAACACGTACTCTGCATCATCCTCCGACAGAATCTCATAACTGTCTAAAGAGGTATCGCGACCGGAAACATCTTCATAGAAAAAGTGTGAACCGACAAAAGACGTACGTTTGTCACCGGCCGATATGCGTTTAACCAAATCCAGGTCAGGCAGGTAAAGCCAGCGGTCGTCATCTTTTTCTTGCTGCTTAACAACACGAAAAACCGTATTACGCACGTCGGCAGGGCGAGAGAAGAATACCATCATGTCTTGAACTCCACCGTCTTCCTGGTCTTTGCGCAGAATAGTGAACTGACGCATTTGTTCGCGCCCCTGATTATCAGTGATGATCATACGCGCGGCGCTGCGACCGTCATCACCGGAATAATAGGCGTTTAATTCAGCCTGTTCGACAATGTCACGAGCGCTTTTTTCTGCGCCAATAGCCTGGCCGCTAACGAATAAAACGGCGGCGGATAAAGCGGTTAACAACAGGGTTTTCATGATTGACCTCCACGGAATATGAGGCGGTTAAATGTGGTCATCACCGCCGGGAGCATAATAAGTGTCACTATGGCTGATATCGCCATAATGCTGGCTAAGAATACGCCCACGGTAATGTAGGGCACTAACGGAGCGAACAGCAGTGGCGTAAAGCCAATGGCAATGACAATGGCATTGCGTGAAATGGCGCGTGCGGGCTCATCAAACATAACCACCAGAGTGTCTTTCCAGTTACCCGTTTGTTTGAAGGTAGCGCGTGTGCGTTCAATAAAGTGAATAGCAAAGTCCACCGATAGCCCAAGTGTAAGCGATGACAGCACGGCAATGGGCATGTCGTAATCTTTACCGACCCAGCCAATAAGACCATAAATAAAGGCAATGGTCAGGCTCAGCGGCAACATAGCCAGCACTCCGAATACCACCGAGCGGAACAGCAGTATCATCATAATAAACACCACGACAAAGGCGCTGATTAAGCTGTCGAGCATGCCTTCTACCATGGCTTCCTGCCACACGACATTCAGGTACGCTTTACCGGCCCAGTCCATTTCAATGTTTGCAGGCAGAGGGTTGTCCTGAATATAGCTATCAACGGCGTTCACAACCTTAGTCACGTGCTGGTTGTCACCGCTGGTTAGCTGCAACCACATTAAGCTGCGTTTGTAGTCCGGCGTAACAAAGTGCCAGAGGTCCTGTGGGCGATGCGAGGACTGATATTGCAACAAGGTTTGAGCAACGCCGTTGGCATTGTCCGGCAGCTCGTAGTCTTTTTCTTGACCGGAGCGTAATTCGCGGTTAACTGTCTTGACCACGTCGGACAAACTGTTGGATTTCCCCACTAAACCGGTGGTTTGCAAATAGGCTTGCATCTCGCTCATGTAAGCCAGTAACTTGGGGTTCTGGAACGCTTTGCTGGCGCTATTCAGCTGTTCGAGCTCTGTCATTAAGCTCTCTAAAGGCTCTAATTGGTCGGAACCGACGCTGAAGAGCAGGTCGTCAATCGCGATAATCCACTGGTTAAAGTTCACTTGTTCTTGCTCTAGCAGAGCATTTAACGCATCGCGTGACTCTGCTGACAAGGCGTCGTTATTAAGGACGTCACGAACCGCTGAGCGAGCTTTTTCGGTTGCATCTAAGGTGTTCTCAAACACAACGTAAGCGTTGTATGTACCAGCAAAGTGGTCATTCAATACTTCGTCAGCAATACGGACTTCGTGATCAGGCTTAAACCAACGCACCGGGTTGTCGTTAATGTTAATTTGCTGGATGCCGAACCAGGCAAAGGCCAAAACTGCCAGGAAAAAGGCTATCCAAAGTTTGGCGTGACGGGCTGCCAGGGTGCCGACTTTCTGTAACCATCCGTCCTTGTGCTCCTCATGAGTAACTTGAGCAAAGCTTTCCAACGTTGATGGTTTGAGTGCACACACATAGGCCGGTACGAAAATAACGGTAATTAAAAACGCCAGTAAAATACCGGAGCCAACGAAAGCGCCAAACACCTGTACCGGCGGAATCGGCGTTAGCATTAATGAGTAAAAACCAATGGCTGATGTGACTGAAGTAAACAGCATGGGCGTAAATAAGTGCCCCAGCACGTCTTTGATGGTGTCTTTCGCGTTCCCTTTCTCGCGGTATCGGTCAGAGAACTCAGACATAATATGCACTGAGTCGACCACGGCAATCGGCATCAGGAAAATGGCTATCATCGACGACATAATGTGTACGGTGAAACCCAGGGCAATTAATGCACCCATGGTAATAAGCACAGTAGACATCGCCACTATCATTGCTGCACTTATGAAGCGCACATTGCGGAAGAAGAACCAAAGCAGAGCGAAAATAACCGCAGCTGCTAATGGAGCGGAAATGCCCATTTGCACAAACATTTCATACCCAAACTGGTCTTCAGCAACTGGCAAACCGGTAATATGCCAGTCATCGCTGCCGTCCAGCGTACCTATTTTGCTACGCAGTTGCTCCGCCAGAGCATAGCTCTCGTCTTTACTTTCAATGGGTACATAAACAGCGGCAGCCTTCCCATCGCCAGAAACAATGGTGTTATAAAGCAGCGGCAGGTCTTCAACTTGCTGCTGAATGTAACGGGCTTCAGCGTCATTTTCCGGAGGTTGCTTCATCATCCATTCAAAACGAATGGTGCCGGGTTCTTTTTGAGTAATGTTATCCACGTTAGCCAGTGACATCAGGTCGTTACTGATAACGCCGTCCAGAGACTCCGCATAATTCGATACGGTATGCAGGTCGGTTAACGTTTTTTGGTTGTAGACGGTGTTCTCATTGACTACGCCAACGACAATCATGTCATGCATAGCAAAGGTTTCTTTGACCTCATTGTGGAAAACACGCTGTGGGTTATCGTCCGGAAGCATGTTCTCTGGATCGGTATCAATGGTAATAGAAGGGATGAAGGCAGCAACAGCAATAGTGATCAGCGTCAACATCCAGAAGACGCTTCTGCGGTACCCTGTCGCCAATTTCATAATGACATCGATCATATTGATTCCGAATTAACTAATTTAGATAAATACGAAATATAGTCGATAATTTCTGATTTGTCATCTATCTTGGTTAAAAAATAACAGGGCGAATCCTATGACCACTCCTCATATTTCGGCTAAGGCCGGTGATTTTGCAGAACTTTGCTTGTTTCCGGGCGACCCTTTACGGGCAAAACATATTGCTGAAACGCATTTAGATAATGCCGAACTGATAAGTGATACTCGGAATATGCTGGCATTCACCGGTCAATTCCGTGGTACGCCGGTTTCGGTGATGGGGTCGGGCATGGGTATGCCGTCCTGCACGCTTTATGCTCAGGAATTATTTCAACACTTCGGGGTAGAGCGCCTGGTTAGGGTTGGTAGTTGCGGTGCGGTATCGGCTGAACTTAATTTACGAGACTTAGTGGTAGCTCAGGGCGCTTGTACCGACTCGGCGATGAACCGGCAGTTGTTCGGTGGTTACGATTTTGCACCCATTGCAGACTATAAGCTGTTGAGCGAATTTGTTGGTTATTGTCAGAAGAAAAGTCAGCCGGTGGCGGTGGGGAATGTGTTTTCAACCGACAGCTTTTATCACCCCGATAAAAAGCTGGAATGCCGACTAGAGGCTATGAATGTGTTGGCGTTAGATATGGAAGCTGCAGCACTTTACGCTATTGCCGCGATACACAAGAAACAGGCCTTAGCCGTTATGACAGTTTCTGATGAAATAAGAACTGGAAATGGCTTATCGGCGAATGAAAGGCAGACGGCCTTTAATGAAATGACAGAGATGACTCTGGAGAGTTTGCTTGTTTATTGATCCTGATCAAGTAAAGGTTACCTAACAAGTAATAACCCTATATTTCATGTTACTAATGCCGATGAATAGGCAAAATAGCCCGTTTGTGGTTGCAGATTTTGCCTGTAGTGGAGTGGTTATGAAGTGGCTCGATTGGTTAACTCGCCCTGTCCAGAAGTTGTTTAATTTATTAAGCTTTCGACGAAAATTTAGTTTAATCGGTTTTTTGCTGTTTATTCCGGTTATTGTACTCAGTTCACTGATGGTAACTGACTCCTTAGATAAGAGTCAGCAAGTGGCAGAGAAGCAAGTGGCAGCTCAGTACTGGCCTGAATTCAGAGGGTTACTGGAGCATGTCGCTAAGCACCGGGGAATGACCGGGAGCGATGCGCAAAAACGCGAGTTTTCCGGCGAAATCAGCCGTTCTGTGCAAGCCATTAATAGTCACTTCGATAAGCTTGAGGCATTGCAAAACCAACAGGCCTTTTTCTCCACACAGGCGTTGTCCCAACTTCGTCGTCAATGGCAAAATCTTAACGGTTCTACCGGACTGTTTAAGCAGCACACTCAACTACTGAAAGACCTCCAAAGTCTTTTAGCAAAACTCAGTGCAGGTTCGCAGCAGTTATTGGAGAATGAGCTGGCTAGCCTTCTGTTGGCGCGTCTTGCGGTTGAAGAGTTGCCGCAGTTAGTTGAGCAAAGTGGGCGCTTAAGAGGTTTGGGAGCGCAGTGGTTAAACGGTCAGGAAAGCGCCGATCTGCAGCAAGATATCATCACAATAACCTACGTATTGGAAAACCAGGTTTTCAATTTTGTCGAGTTGGTTAAGAATCTGTCCGATGAAACCAATGATCGTGGTCTGCTGAAACAGGCGGAAGCGGCCGAGCAACAACTAACATTATTTAGTGAGACAGCATCGCGTAGGCTATTGAACCGACAAATGTCAGCCGGGGACTTTTTTCGTGAAGGCACTGCGGCAATTGGCGCCTTGTTTGGTTTTTATGACAGTGTTATTCCGGTCTATCAATCAAGATTAGACCAGCGGGCGGCAAAGCTAGACACCGTAGTCTGGACCAATGTTGCCTTAATGCTGGGCGTGCTGCTATTACAACTACTGCTTTTCACCAGCTTGTACTTAGGCATTTATCGTGCAGTGTCAGCCAACATTCGTATGGCAAAACAGTTAGCTAATGGTGACTTAAACAGCTTAGGCACGACAGAGGGCAAAGATGAGCTGTCGAAAATAACCCATTACTTAAACTCTGTCGCCATAGAAACCAGCTATTCAGTCGATGCAATACGAAAATCTAGCGACGGCATGGATAGTCTGGGTGACGGAAACTATCAGGCCATAAAAGAATTGGCTGAACGGGCTAAAGAGCAGGCGGCGCAAATGCAGAGAGCGGCAGCAGCAGTAGAACAAATGACAGCGGCAATTAGTGAGGTGTCTGAGTCGACACAGAAAGCTGCAACGGAAGCCGATAACACCTTAGTCTCGGCCCGAAATGGTCAGCAGGTTGTGGATACCATGGTCGTTGCTATTCAAAAGCTTGAGCAGGAAGTATCTGAGTCTCAGCAAGTGATAAAAACCCTGTCGGAAGACAGCCAGGCTATCTCTAAAATACTACTGACCATTAATGATATTGCCGACCAAACTAACTTGCTGGCGCTGAATGCGGCAATTGAAGCCGCCCGGGCGGGCGAGTCGGGTCGCGGCTTCGCTGTGGTGGCGGACGAAGTCAGGCAACTGGCGCAGCGCGTACAGGCATCAACCGGTGAAATACAAAATGTGATTGGCCGGCTTGAGACCAACACCAACAATGCGGTTCATTCTATGGAACGTAACAAGACACTGGCAGGTGAGAATGTTGAGCAGGCCAATAAAGCTTCCAACTCATTAACCGACATTGTTGAAAACGTGGGTGTTATTAATGACTTGAATATTCAGATAGCGTCCGCAGCCGAAGAGCAGTCCGCGGTTACTATGAACATTCAGGAGAATATTAATTCGCTGTCAGAAAGTGCCCGAATTGTGGATGCGCGCTCGCAGGAGGCATTAGAGAGCTCGGCGCAATTAACCACCTTAGGCGGCGAGATAAAATCTCTGGGTGACCGGTATTACATTGAGAAAGATGTGATAGAACAGCGCCTTGCGGAGCAGGACGTACTCATTGAATGGTCGTCGAAACTGGATGTAGGCATTGAAGAAATTAACCGTCAGCACCAGCGCTTAATTTACATTGCTAATGAGCTTTACCGCCTGAAGCTTCGCGATGGTGATCAGCATGCATTGCAGCGGCTGGTGGACTCGTTAATTAACTACACGGCAACGCACTTTAACTACGAAGAGTTGTTAATGGAGCGCAACGGCTACCCGGACTTAGAAAACCACAAGCTTAAGCACCGTGACTTAGTACAGGATGTGATGCGCTTCAAACACCGGGTTGATAACCATGAAGACGTCATTGATGAGTTACTGGACTTTGTTAAAGCCTGGCTAATGAATCACATTATGAAAAGCGATATGGCCTATAAAGGACACCTGAACAGTAAAGGCATCCGCTAAGGGCTAAAGCCCCAGGCTAATCACCGGGGCTTCTTCACTTTCCTGTCGCTGGGTAAAGTCATCTTTACTGGAAAGGTTCCGCCAGTTAGCTGCCACCAGGCTTTGCCCTGTGGCGCCACCCAGGCTGTTGCCCGGTCCCAGCAGCAATAACTTATCTGGCGCAAATTCTCTCAACGCAACCGTAATGGCTTTGGTGTAGTCGTAATATTCGGTTACCTGATGCCCAAAGGTATAACGTTGCAAAGCGTCTAAATGGCAACCGGGCGGCTCCCAGATAACACCACGACCATCCACCAGCGGCAGTGTTGGCTGTTTGAAATGGCTGCTGTCCCACACGGCGAGAGCCTGATCAGACGCCTCTTTCATTAACGGCGAATGAAAAGCCGCATGACCGGGTAGAATCATAGGGAAGCGGTTATCAACCGGCTCCAGTGCTTTGCTGGCAGCAGTAACTGCACTCTGAGTACCTGCCAATAGAACATAGCCGCCGTAACGAATGGAGAAAAACAGCTCTCCAGCGTGCTGTTCTAATAGTTGGCTGACAGCCTTTTCACGGGCTTTGTCCGGTTGCCACTGCTCGTTCATAATTGGGTAGATAAGCTGCGCACCGTCGGCTGCGGCAGTTCGCTTTGCCATATCAGTGACAATAGACATCGCTTTTTCCGGCTGCCATACACCGGCACAGGCCAGGGCGGTATACCAGCCCATGGAGTTTCCGGTCACTGCCACTATGTCATACTGCTTCGGGTCAACCGCTTTAAAGTCGGCGTAACCGGCCGCAAAAATTAAGGCTGCGGAGTTTTCCGGTTTTAAATGCAAACGGTGATCGAACTTACTTTTCTGGTCGAGTTCTGAAACGCTGATAAACCCATCGTTTTCGCGGACTTTGTCTAGTTGGCTAAGGAGTTCGCCGTGCTGCGGCAAATGGCGTTCAGTAATAGAGCCTAATTCAGGTTTGTTGTAACCACCACGACCGGGGCAGACGATAACGGCAGTTTGTTTCATTGGCCTAAATGCTCCTGTAAATAGTCGATAATGTCTTCTTTTCCAGGCAGAACTTTATAAGCGGCAGAGCCCAGAGGAATAAAACTGTCTTTGGCGGTAATGCGGTCAACACGTTGCCAGTCACGGCGGTGTTCGTACAAAGCCGTTATCAGCTCTTCACTTAGCGAACCGCGGTTACGACACTCATCTACAACCAGAATGTGGTTAGCAGAGCCAATGGCCTCTACGATCTTTTCAATATCCAGTGGTACTAAGTAGCGTAAATCAAGAATGCGGATGCGCTGTTCAAGGTTGAGTTCACTACACGCTTGCCGGCTTAAGTAGTAACCATTGCCGTAGGTGATAACGACCAGCTCGTCGCCGTCGCCATAACGGGAAGGCTCGCCTAAAGCTGGCAGTGGTGCGTCAGCTGATGGAAACTCATGCAGCCAGCCTTGATCACCTTCTTCGAGCAAGTCACGAGTCATGTAAAGCGCAATAGGTTCAAGAAAAATGACTAAGCGCTTCTGGCAGTGGGCAAGCTGAACCGCTTGTCTCATCATGAGCACCGCGTCGTGCCCATTCGACGGGCACATAACGATAACCCCCGGAATATCGCGGAACACGGCGAAGGAATTGTCGTTATGGAAATGGCCGCCAAAGCCTTTTTGGTACGCCAGGCCAGCAATACGAATGACCATACCGTTGTGGTACTGACCATTAGAGAAAAAGGGCAGAGTGGCGGCTTCGCCCCGAATTTGGTCTTCGGCATTATGTACGTAAGCCAGGAACTGAATTTCTGGTATGGGAAGAAAGCCTTGTTGCGTCATACCCATGGCTAAGCCAAGAATACTTTGTTCATCCAGTAAGGTATTTACGACACGATTGGCACCAAAATGATCAAAAAGGTGGTGGGTTACGTGGTACACCCCACCTTTTTTGCCCACATCCTCACCAAAAACAACGGTGTTCTGGTATCGCGCCAGTATCTCGTGCAACGCCCAGTTGATCATTTTGCCTAAGGGTTGAGGCTTCTTAAAGTTACGCTTATCAAACGCAAACACCGCCTGTTGCTGAGTGCTGGTTAGTGGCTGAGTATCGTCGGCTAGTGTTTTTGGCACAATGGAAGCCATGACCGACTCTGCACACTCAAGCCTGGGCCTGGCGGAGGCTTCAGTACCCACCCGATGAATACGCTGCAACCAACATTGCGCTTTTTCCGAAAGCTGAGTGCCGGTACAAAGGCCCCGTTCAATCACTTGCGCTGCGCTTTGTAAAAGCACGTCGGTTTCAAAACCTTGTTCTATTGATTCACTGCTGCGATAGGCGATCTCCGCATCGGCCCCAGCGTGACCAAAGAAGCGCTGAGTTTTCAGGTGCAGAATGGCGGGTTTTCGCGTGCGTCGTATATAGTCCGCTGCCTGACGGGCTACGGCGTAAGTTTCACTGACATTCGTACCGTCGGCGTAGTAATAGCGTATAGCCGGATAATTCTGAAGCTGCTGAGCGGTCCACCCTCTGGGAGTTGAGGTGGAAATACCAATGCCGTTGTCTTCACACACGTAGAGAATGGGCATCGGCATGCCCTGGTAAGCACTCCAGCCGGTGGCGTTAAGTGCCCCTACTGCCGTGGAGTGGTTTGCCGAGGCATCACCAAAGTTACAAAGCACAATGGCATCGTCCGGCCATTGGCCGGCTTGTTTTAAGCGTTTACTGAGCCCTATGGCGTAGGCGGTGCCCATGGCTTTGGGTAAGTGCGAAGCAATGGTTGAGGTTTGCGGCGGTATATTGAGCGCGAGGCTGCCCAACACTTTGTGGCGACCACCGGATATGGGATCTTCACTGGAGGCGCAAAACGACAACATTAGGTCGTATAACGAGTGCGACCCTTCTAGCTGCTTGGCGCGTTGTAAGAAAAAAGCGCCGCTGCGATAGTGCAGAAAAGCGGGGTCGGTGACCCGCAGCGCCGCTGCAATAGCGGCATTACCTTCGTGTCCGGCACTGCCAATGGTATAAAAGCTTTTGCCCTGACGCTGCAGGCGTCGTGATTCGATATCAGTGAAGCGGCTCAGAACCTGACTGTGAAAAAGTGCGAATAAATCAGTATCGCTCAAGCTCGAGTGCTGCGATTGAGGCGCGGGCAAATCTTCCTGCGCCAGTCGCTCAATAAAGTCCTGTTGCCAGCCCTCAATATCGCAACGCATGATAACCCTCGCTATTAAAACGCAGGAATGTCGGTCTGTGAACGACCCAGAATTAACGCATGAATATCGTGTGTACCTTCGTAGGTATTCACCGCTTCTAAATTCATAACATGGCGGATTACGTGATATTCATCGGCAATGCCATTACCGCCGTGCATATCGCGCGCCTGACGGGCAATATCCAGTGCTTTGCCACAGCTGTTACGCTTAATCAGCGAAATAGCTATGGGGTTCAGGGTGCCGTTATCGAGTTCGCGTCCGGCTTGCAGGCAGCCTAGTAAACCCAGGCTGATTTCGGTCTGCATGTCAGCCAGTTTTTTCTGTATTAACTGATTTGCTGCCAGCGGGCGACCAAACTGACTGCGGTCCAGCGTATACTGGCGTGCGGCATGCCAGCAGAATTCAGCCGCACCGAGCGAACCCCAGGCAATGCCATAACGCGCTTTATTCAGGCAGCTAAACGGACCTTTTAAGCCTTTAACTTCAGGGAAAATATGGTCTTCGGATACTTCAACGCCATCCATAACAATTTCGCCGGTAATAGACGCACGTAGCGAGAACTTACCGTCAATTTTTGGGGCGC
This sequence comes from Pseudomonadota bacterium, assembly GCA_051747845.1. Lineage (GTDB taxonomy): Bacteria > Pseudomonadota > Gammaproteobacteria > Enterobacterales > Alteromonadaceae > Idiomarina. The sequence goes on along the minus strand of JBNJGQ010000017.1, from coordinate 9,437 downwards.
TCAGGCCTTTCATGCCTTTTTCCAGTACAAAACCGCGAATCTCGCCATCAAGTTTTGCCCAGACCACAAAAACGTCAGCAATAGGCGAGTTTGTTATCCACATTTTAGAGCCGGACAGTACATAACCGTTGTCGGTGCGCTTGGCTGTAGTACGCATGCTGGCTGGATCTGAGCCTGAGTCGGGCTCGGTCAGGCCAAAACAACCAACCCATTCACCGCTGGCTAATTTAGGTAAGTATTTCTTGCGCTGCGCTTCGGTACCAAAGGTGTAAATAGGGTGCATGACCAAAGATGACTGTACACTCATCGCACTGCGGTAGCCGCTGTCGACACGTTCAATCTCACGGGCAATAAGGCCATAGCTAACGTGATTAACACCGCTGCCGCCGTATTCTTCCGGTAAGGTGGCGCCTAGTAGTCCCATCTCACCCAGCTCGTTCATAATATTGCGATCAAAGTTCTCGTTACGGTTGGCATCCAGCACGCGTGGCATCAGCTTTTCCTGAGCGTACTGATGAGCACTTTCCTGAATCATTTTCTCTTCATCTGACAAAGCGTTTTGCCAGTTGAGAGGATCGGACCAATTGAAACCAGCGGATGACATGTAACCTCCTAAAGTAGCGTTATGCGACGCGGCGCTCTAAGGCGTTTAAATTGTTTATGGTCAGAATAGACTGCTTGGTATCGATAAGGGACTCTTCCTTTAGCGATGTAAAAATACGGCTGACGGTCTCAACGGCTAAGCCTAAATAGTTGGCTATGTCGGTGCGCGTCATTGGCAGTCGATATTCGTTGCGTGAAAGACCATGTTGATGCATGTGCGTGCTGATTGAAAGCAAAAAAGCGATCACTTTTTGTTCAGCGCTGGTATTCACTATGTTCAGGTAGTGCTTGCTGCAATTGGCTAAACGACGGCTCATTAGCTGCAAAAGGTTATTCTCGACTTTGGGTAGCTCCTGCGCGAAGAGTTTATTCAACTTAATCTCGCACAGCATGGAGGTTTCTAAGGTCTCGCAATAGGTTGCTGCTTTGCCATTGGCTAATGCCTCAAGGCCCACAATATCGCCTACCAGATGGAAGCTGGTAATTTGCTGCTTACCATTACTGTCAATGGTATAGCATTTAACCGATCCGCTTTTAATCGCAAACACTGAGTTTAACGGCCGGTCTTCGCTGAAGACCATGCTACGCTTGTTATAAAGGTGTGGTTCGCGACTGCTTTTGTCGAGAATCTCGACGTCGCTTGGAACTAGGCCTGCAGGGACGCAAATTGATTGCATGCTGCATTGGCTACATTGAATTGGGGTACGCATAGTCATCTCATCTACCGAATTATTGATCTGGTTCACTATACAAAACCCTCCAAATGATTTATCTACCTCTAAAGAGAGGGGGGTATTTACCCCTTTGCTTGTAGAATATCGACCGCTTCAACCGGGCAGACGACATAACAGTTAGGCGTATCGTAATAGCCTTCACACTCGACGCACTTATCCTGATTTATTTCGTAAATGCTATCGCCCATCGAAATAGCTTCAGTCGGGCACTCGGGTTCACAAATATCGCAGTTAATACAACCCTCATTAATGACAATCATGCGACTTTCCTCACTGCTGCTTCTTTTATGAGAAAACAATAGGGGATGTCCTGCTCGTCTATGGCGACAGGTGTTTGAATTTTGACCTGATAACCAGACCCCGGCGCGCGGATCATCGCTTCATCTTTAAGCGACTCCATACGTGCCAGCTGAAACGGATAGTTGCCTTTCGGGGTCATCAGTAGCAAGTCATCGCCAATAGAGAAGCCATTTTTTACCGCGACCTCATAGACAGAGTTGCTGTTTGTCGCCCCAGTTAGCTGACCTACCAGAATATGTTCACCTTCACTGTGCGAACGTTCATAGTTTTGTAAATCCTGTGGGGTGTGACGTTGCAGAAAGCCAGCGGTAAATCCGCGGTTTGCCATACCGTTTAACTCGTTAAGAAGCTCGGTATTAAAAGGTTTGCCGGCAACAGCGTCATCAATTGCGCGGCGATACACCTGAGCGGTTCGGGCAATGTAGTAGTCTGATTTGGTGCGGCCTTCAATTTTTAAAGAATGCACGCCCATTTCAACTAAGTCTTTTACATACTCTACAGCGCGCAGGTCTTTTGAATTCATGATGTAAGAACCGTGCTGGTCTTCATCCAGTAGCATGAGATCCTGAGGGCGTTTGGGGTCACCAAGCAATACCGGCTCGTACTGACCGACCGCGTTCTCTTTAGCTTCGTGAACTTCGTAGCCCCAGCGGCAGGCATTGGTGCAGGCGCCCTGGTTTGGATCGCGCTTATTCATATAACCAGACAGCAGACAGCGGCCGGAGTAGGCCATGCACAAGGCGCCATGCACGAAGACTTCAATCTCAATATCCGGAACCTGTTGACGCATTTCTGCAATTTCTTTTAGTCCCAGTTCGCGCGACAAAATAACGCGTTCAATGCCTTGTTGTTGCCAAAACTTGAGAGCTGCCCAGTTAATGGTGTTGGCCTGGACCGATAAGTGCAGCGGCTGTTCGGGGAAGTTTTCCTGCAGCAACATAACTACGCCGGGGTCAGAAACAATTAAGGCATCGGGATTCATATCGACAATGGTACGCATGTGCTCGACGAAGCGAGTCAATTTCGTATTGTGTGGTGCAATGTTCACCACCACGTAAAAGCGTTTGCCGCGCTCATGAGCCTCCTGAATACAGCTCCCTAAATTGTCCAGCGTAAAAGAATTGTTTCGCACTCTCAGGCTATAGCGAGGTTCACCGGCATAAACAGCATCGGCCCCATAGGCAAAGGCCATACGCATGGCTTCCGGGCTACCGGCAGGGCAAAGCAGTTCTGGACGGAAATGAGCGGCTGACATAGAACACCTGTATTAACAAACTAACGGTGAAGAATAGCAGAGTCAGAAAATTGGCAGGTTGACACAAATCAAGGAGAGGTTGCGAGGGTATGTGTTGGCAGAGTACCCTCGCAATTATGAGCGATTATTATCAGTAATTACTAAAGCGCTTTATTGCCCCGTAGGTTAACCATCCATACGGCGGCTTCGACCCGGGAGCGCAGCCCTAGCTTCTTCAATAAGTGCTTTACGTGCACTTTAACCGTGCCATCTGAAATATCCAGTTCGCGGGCAATAACTTTATTACTCATGCCTTTGGCAATTAAGCTTAAAATTTCGTGCTCACGATTGGTTAAGTTACTCAATTGCGAAGTATTTGATTGCGTTGGTTGGCGCAGTGCCGTTGCCAGTATTTCGGTAATGGCTTCGCTTAAAACCATTTTGCCGGTAACAGCGCGGTGAATCTGTTCCAACAGCAGCTCCGGTTCCATGTCTTTTAGCAGATAACCGTCGGCACCATTGGTTATTGCTGCAACCACATCATCATCAGCATCGCTCACTGTGAGCATGATGATCCGCGAGGTGACTTCTGAATCGCGGAGTCTTTTTAGCGTTTCGATGCCATCCATACCCTGCATGTTCAAATCCAGAACAATTAAGTCAGGGTCGTGCTCAGCCGCTAACAGTAAGGCGTCTGGACCGTTACTGGCTTCTGCGACAACGAGCATGTCATCTTCCATCGCAATCAACTGCTTTAATCCTTTGCGCAGTAGTGGATGATCATCCACTAGCATAATGCTGGCCGCGTCAGTTGTCATCGTGTTCTCCCTTATAAATTGAACCTGGTTAGTGTGACATAGCTTGTGTACAAATTCACTGAGTCGTCACAAGCTCACCAGGCACTCAGTAGCTAGTAGCGTTTTTTAACGTAGGCTGGCGGAGACACGTCGTGGTTGCTATGGAAACACAAATGATTCTGTTATTAATGACGATATTTGGGACTGAGTTTGAGTTTTGTCTATTTATTTACGTACGCGAGACCAATTCTAAACCTTAATGAGGTCAGGCTATTACTTTTAAACTAACGCAACAAATAGTCGGGCGTAAAAGTGAAGAAGACCTCTGTTCCGCCGCTTCTCAGTTTTGAGATTTGAATTTCACCTCCCAAGTTGCGGCTACGCTCCTGCATAATGGCTAACCCGTAATGATTAACTTTTTCTGCGTTCTCAGGTAAACCGATACCATCGTCACTAATTCTAAGCTCAACGTCTTGTCCACTGGGCTGCGACAGGCTGATGTGTATCTCGTTTCCCTGACTATGGTTTACCGCATTTTGACTGGCTTCTCGGACAATTTGTAACAAATGAATCTCTTCATGGGGTACCAATGGAATGTTATTGAGACGATAATCCAGATGAACAAGCATATTACTTTGTTCGGCTAACTGCTTAACCGTAGTTTGCAATGCACTGTAAAGGCCGGAGCCATCTACTTTTAAGCGAAAGGTTGTAAGCAACTCGCGCAACTGACGATAGGCTGAATTTAGCCCCTGTCTCAGCTCGTTACTGACATCATCGATAGTGGCGCGATCATTCTTTTCAATACCCTTGTGTAACCGCGTAACCTGAATTTTTAAGTAGGATAAAGCTTGAGCCAATGAATCGTGCAGCTCACGGGCTATAACGGTACGTTCGTGCATTAATGCTAGTCGGCGCACTTGTTCTTCTTCAGATTTAAGACTTTGCGATAAGGCAAGCTGGTCTGCAGTTGAACTCATCAGTTGCTGTTGCCAAGTAGCTAGAGACTGCTCCTGCGCACAGCGAATGATTAACACACCGTAGTTCTGGTCCTCTCGTTTTAAAACAAAGCGATAAACCAGTTTGTCATCTATTACCGAAGCACCAGGTCCAGCTTTAAGACAGGTAGCACAGTTAGCAGCTTCACAGGGCGAGTGCGAATTGGGGCGCGGTTGCAGTTGCAAAAACGGGCGGTTGCCTTCTTCCGTTAGCAGGCATAACTCAATGTCATCCACTTCACTAATTTCGTATAGTTTTTCAATAACTTGTTGGTAATTATTGTAGTCATAACTATGCTCAATAATGGAGCGGGCTGTATCGTACAAAAACGTTAAAACCTTATTTTTGCGTGACAGTTCCTGAGTTTGCTGGCCAACTCGGCGTTCGAGCCCCCCGTAAAAATAACTAACCGTTTCCGACATTTTGTTCATTGTGCAGGACAGCTGGCCTATTTCGTCTTCATTATTGATTTTTGATTTAGCGGTAAAGTCGCCCTGACCCAAACGCTTGGATACGGCGAGTAAGTGTCTAAGTGGTTGGTTAATTTTGCGTTTTAGTACGGTGAGTAAAAAGAAAAATATAGCAACGATAAAAAATGACGCCAAAACGAGGTAGCTTCGAACCGTCTCCATCCGCTTTTCAGATTGCTCTTGCAACTGACCGACCAAAGTATCCAGCTGATTTACATAGTTGTCTATTGCGTTACTTTGTTGTTGTGAAAAGCGAGTAAGTTCTTGTCTTTCTATCACTGAATGCACTTGTTGCCATTCTGCCTGAGCGTCTCGGGCTAGCTGTTGAATGCTGCCTCCGGATTTTACTAAATGCTGGTTAAGCAGAGGTTGTTGCCAGAGTGTTTCTATCTCTTTTGCCGTTTCGTTAGCCTGAATGCTCTCATCGTTGGATAGCTGTAACGCAAACTTATAGGCTTTCATTCGGTGTGAACCAGCAACATTAATTAATTCGGCATCCTGCTTTGATTTTTCCAGTAGCCAAAATGCGGATAATGAAGATGCGCAGGCAACAATCACGATAAGCGCAAGCGATACTCTGAAGACATTAATTATAGAAGCGTTGCGTATCATCTCGGCTGATATCCACGGAAAAGTTCCGATACATGATATAGCATTTACAAAGAACGAGACAATAACTGCCATTTCAGTTAGCAAAAGGTGACTTGGAGGCAGTAAACCACAAGTTATTTCTGATACGATAAGCCTCAGAATAAGTATTCTATTTTATTTTTTCGGGAGCAAAGCAATGGAATCCGTGTTTTGGCACAATCGCTGGAAAAATCAGCAAATTGGGTTTCACCAGCCGAATACTCATGAACTGTTACGTAAACACTTTTCGGGTGTCGTAAAACCAGGCAAAAAAGTTTTTGTGCCTTTGTGTGGCAAATCAAATGACATGCTGTGGTTACTGGAAAAAGGCTATCGCGTATTCGGCGTTGAGCTCAGCGAATTAGCCGTGCAGCGATTCTTTGAAGATAATCAGTTAATACCAGAGGTTACTCAGCATGGTGACTTTAAAGAATATGCTCTGGACGAACTGGCGTTGTGGGTTGGTGACTTTTTCAAACTGGCGAAAAGTGACCTTACAGATGTTGATGCCTGGTATGATCGTGCGGCTATGGTTGCCTTGCCACCTGAAATGCGGAGTCGCTATGTTCAACAGCTGTGCGAACAATTGCCGGATCAGGCGAAAGGTTTGTTAATTACTATGGAGTATCCCGTAGGTCACCGTGAAGGGCCTCCATTTTCGGTGTTACAAGGCGAAGTTGAAGCCGGGTTTGGTCAGCGTTTCAGTATTGAACAGCTGGATTCGATCGAAACCAACGGCAACAATAAGCATACGGAAGATAGCCTACTTACCGAGCAATTATATAAGATGGATTAATTCATTCTTTTCGGTGCCTTTTTAAGAACGCCGGAACTGAAAAAGTACTTGCGGACGTCTTTCCTACCGGCTCTCCAAGCGCAATCAAAGATGGATTTAGCGCCTTCAGCGGCTAAACCACTTTTGAGTAACGGTTTTGGCCGTGATCCAGATATTCGTCAAAGCATGCGCAGATACTGCGAACCCAGAGACGACCTAGATCAGTTACGCGGAGCTTTTTGTCGGAAACGTCGACGAGACCATCTTCGATAAATGGTTTTAGGAGCGGTATGGTTTCGGCGAAATGAGCCCAAAAATCGTCCAAACTCCATTCAGCTTTGAAGGTTTCTATATCAAGCTCAAAATGGCAGATAACCTGAGAAATTAATGCAGCGCGCAACTTATCTTCATCTTTCAAGGCAATGCTTTTTATAATAGGCTTCTGTCCGCTATCGATTTCCTTGTAGTAAGCAGGAAGTTCTTTTTCGTGTTGCCACAGCACACCGTTCACTTGGCTAATGGATGATACACCTAAGCCCAAAAGTGCGTCCTGTCCATCAGTAGTGTATCCCTGAAAATTACGCTGCAAGCGACCTTCGCGCTGAGCTATGGCAAGGCCATCGTCTTGTTTTGCAAAATGATCCATGCCTATAAACTGGTAACCGGCTTCACTAAGCTGAGTAATGGCTTGTTCAAGCAGACTTAATTTCACCGACGGTTTTGGAATGGATTCTTCCGGTATCTTTCTCTGACCAGCAAAACGCTGAGGTAAATGGGCATAGCTAAACACCGAAATGCGATCAGGATCCATTTCAATGACTTGCTCAATAGACTTCTTAAAGGTTTCCGGGCGCTGGTAAGGCAGGCCGTAAATAAGGTCTAAGTTAATTGACTCAAAGCCTAATTCCTTACTGAGTTTTATCTGATGCGCAATAAGCTCAATATCCTGTAAGCGATTGATCGCAATTTGAACTTTCTTGTCGAAGTCCTGCACCCCGTAGCTGACACGGTTAAAACCTAAATCGCGTAAATGGCGAAGCTTTTCGTCGCTGCAGCTGCGTGGATCAATCTCTATGCTGACTTCAGGGTTGTCCGCGAAGGTAAAATGCTGATGAACCAGTTCCATTAGGCGGGTCAGTTGCTGTTCAGTCAAAAATGTTGGGGTACCACCGCCTAAATGAATTTGGCGGATCTTTTTATCTTTTACCATAGGCTGGTACATCGCCATTTCTAGGGCGAGGTAATCCAGATACTTATCGGCTTTATGCTGGTGGCGGGTAACAACTTTATTGCAACCACAGTAATAACAAAGCTTGTGGCAGAAAGGTAAGTGCAAATACAGACACAATCCGTCGTTTGCATTTTTCAGCGCGGCTTCTATGCGGCTTTCTGAAAATTGTTCGGAAAGCATTAACGCTGTGGGATAAGACGTATAACGAGGTCCATTAATATTGTATTTTTCTATTAACTCTTTATCCCAGGTAACTGTACTCATAACCACCCCTTGACCCCAGTCAAAAACTATTTAATTAACTTACCTGTATTGTTCCACCTTTTTCTTTACAAATAAAATCGCTAAATTGCCTTCCACTAAATATAATGGCTCTTGTTGTCTTGGATTTCCCTCGATAGTGCCTAAGAAACTTCTTAAATATAACCCTAATTTGGTATTTCTTTTTATAATTGTTTTTCTATTAAAATTGTCTGTATCTATCTCCCCGTAAGTTAGAAAGAAATAGCTCCTATATGGCAGGTGATAGCTGGATCCCAGTCTCCGGGCAAGTGCTTTCTAATTTTATTGAAAATCATTTAAAATCAAATACTCATTATCCTTCCTTTTGTTTCTCTGAAGTAAGTTCTGGATGCCCTGATAAATATTATCTATAAATAAAATCTTTAATAACTTTTTCATTAGTAAAGTTAATGAATTTAAATGAAATTATTTTGGGTATACGGCGTACCTATTTAGAGGTATTCATATTTAATGAACTTGTAAAAGTAAATTTTTTTATCGCTGTAAATACTAGTTGTCGCGCTAAAAAATTTAATAAAAGCTGATAGTGAGTTTACTGTGGCTGACAGTCGATTTTATTTAAAATTAAAAGTATATTAAAAATGTACCTTAACCTTCATAAGCGGTGACAATGATGCAGATCACAGACAAACAAAAAGAAGAGCAGTTAATTCCAATTCTGCGCCAGGCATTTCGACCGCTGTTCCTGTTGGGAGCCGGGTTTAGCGCCATCGCTATGTTGCTGTGGGGGGTGGCACTGGGTGGAAAAGTCGATTTGCCCGTCTATGGCAACATCATGTTCTGGCACTCCCATGAAATGATGTTCGGCTTTGTTATCGCTATTGTGCTGGGTTTCTTATTAACCGCAGTGCAAAACTGGACCGGGCTGAGAGCGCCTCACGGTAATACTCTGCTTATTCTTACGGTATTATGGGCGGCAGCGCGGCTGGGTCTTTTGTTTGGTAGTGAGCTGCCCTGGTGGCTGGTGGCTGCGGTCGATGTCAGCCTTTTACCTGTCGCCGCATTTTTGTTTGGGCGTATGGTGCTCAAGGTGAACCAGACCCGAAATTTATTCTTCGTGCCTATTCTGTTGTTGCTGACTGTTTGTAACCTGCTTATGCACTATGGCTTGCACTTTGGTCAGTACCATATTCAAATTCTGGGTGCTTACAATGCGGTGCTTCTGGTGACTTTGCTTATGGCAATTATTGGTGGCCGGGTACTCCCCATGTTTACCGCTAACGGCACCATGACACCGAAAGTACAGCCGATTGTCTGGCTTGATCGCACTGCACTGGGCAGCTTGTGGCTTATTTTTGCGGTTCACTTTTTGAATCTGCACACCATTTTACCCAGTCAGGTAATGGTTTTCTTATTTACCG
>JBNJGQ010000016.1:7338-30507 GCA_051747845.1 Pseudomonadota bacterium | reverse complement strand
GTGAGTGTTTTCAGCGTAAATGATTTCATTATTAACTAACTACTCTGTTCTGATAAGTTTTCCAGTTCTTCCCAGCGCTCCAGATCCTGCATCAATTGCTCTTCAATATCGGCAATGTCAGTCATCACTGGCTCTGTTCTTTCTAGTGGCTGTTCGAAGAACCCCGGTTTATTCATTATTCTTTGTAATTCTTCAAGTTTCGCTTCTTTATCAGCAATAACTTTTGGTAACTGTTCTAGCTCGCGTTGCAGTTTATAGGATAACTTCTTCTTAGGCTTGTCTGAACCTTTGTCGCCCGTTTTCTGCGTATTTTGCGAACTTTTGTTGCTGTCTGACTCTTTTGGCGATGCTTTGGTTCCGCTATTTGAAAATGAATTTTCCGCTTTGGCGGCTAAATAGTGATTAAGCTCGGTAAAACCACCAATTATTTCAGTAATAACGCCCTCGCCTTCAAAGTACAGAACGCTAGTCGCAGTATTATCAACAAACTCCCTATCGTGGCTGACTAGCAGAACCGTTCCCTGATAGTTCGCAACAATTTGCTCCAGCAGTTCTAAGGTTTCAATATCAAGGTCGTTGGTAGGCTCATCCAGTACCAAAATATTACTGGGTTTCAGCAAAATCTTAGCTAACAGCGCCCGGTTCCTTTCACCACCAGATAAGGCACGAACGGGAGTCCGGGACTGTTTAGGGCTAAATAAGAAGTCCTGTAAGTAACTGAGAATATGACGGCTACGTCCCTGAAACTCGATATCCTGTTTACCATCACCAACGTTATCCATCACCGTTTGTTCAGGATCAAGCTGCGATCGATGCTGATCAAAATAAGCAACTTCAAGGTTTGTACCCAATTGAACCTTGCCGCTATCAACGTCCTGCATGCCCAGAATAACCTTGATTAAGGTGCTTTTCCCGCAACCATTCGGACCAACAAAAGCGACTTTATCACCACGCATTAGTAATAAGTCCAAATTATTAATAATCGGCTTTTCACCAAAACGTAAGGACAGGTTCTCCCCTTCAAAGACTTTTTTGCCTGAACGAGATGATTCATTGACAGACAGATTCGCTTTGCCTTGAAGCTCTCGACGCTGCTGCCTCTGTTTGCGTAAGTCCTGGAGTGCACGTACCCGACCTTCGTTTCGAGTCCGTCGTGCCTTTATTCCTTGTCGTATCCAGGTTTCCTCAGCAGCTAACTTTTTATCAAATTCGGCATTATGGGTTGCTTCTACTTCCAGAGCTTCTTGCTTCTTCTGTAAGTAGCTATCGTAATTTCCGGGATAACTGGTCAAGTGGCCACGATCAAGATCGATAATTCGCGTAGCCAGACGCCGAATAAACGCCCTGTCGTGACTAATGAAAAGCACAGCACCAGAAAAGTTAACGATTTGTTCTTCCAGCCAACGCACCATTTCAATATCCAAATGGTTGGTCGGTTCGTCCAGCAACAAAATGTCAGGATCAACAACCAATGCACGAGCCAATGCCACACGACGCAGCCAACCACCAGAAAGTGAAGCCATGGTTTCATCAGCCGGTAATTGCAGTTTCGTTAAGACCTGCTCTATTCGCGTATTAACCTGCCACCCGTTAATTGCGTCTAATTGATTCTGCAGTTTATCCATTTCATCAAGTGTAGCGCTACTTGGCGAGTCGGTAAGACTGGCCGACAGTTCATGATAACGGGCCAACGCTTTACCTGATTCAGCCAGCGCTTCGGCAACGTAGTCAAATACTCTCTGATCTGACTGTTTGGGGGGATCCTGAGGTAAACGTGTCACCTTGGTATCTCCAACCCACTGTATTTGTCCTGAATCCAGAACCACTTCACTGTCTATAGCTTTCAGTAAGGTTGACTTGCCGGCGCCATTACGGCCAACTAAGCAAACCCTTTCACCGGCTTCAATGGTGAAATCAACGCCATCTAAAATTGCATCAGCACCAAAGGCAAGGTGTGCATCCTGTACACGTAATAAACTCATTGCTCTACAAACTCCTGCAATTGATTAGCATCGAAAGGCCAACGCAGCTCGGCATCGTCTTTTCCCCGAATAATAACAGGCACTAGCCAGCCATACTCTTCCTGTAGCTCCTGCTGTTCGGCTATATCGACTACGCCGAGTTCTATCGGTTCTTCTAACGGCAGCGAGTGTAGCAACTGTATAGCCTGCGTACAGAGAGGACAGTTAGGCTTAGTAAGTAAATAAAACGCTGACATTCATTAAACCCGTGAAATAATAAAGTAATGATGAATGCCCTTATGACGCTTAAAATCCTCCGGTATTGAAGCTTGAGTCTGGTCATTCACTTCCAGTCCCGCTTTATCTAAACCTTCAATATCTATTTTGAATTTCTTCCTGTTATTAGAAAACAAGATCACACCATCCTCTTTAAGCATTCCAACCGCGGTTTTGATTAAACCAACGTGATCGCGCTGTATATCGAGAGTCCCACTCATTCGTTTTGAGTTACTGAAAGTGGGAGGATCAAGAAAGATAACATCAAATAGCTGACGGCCTCTTTGTTCCCGCATCCAACTGAAACAGTCAGCCTGAATGAACTCATAATCACCTTTTAAGCGATTCAGAGCAAAGTTACGCTCCCCCCACTTCAGATAGGTTTTAGACATATCAACGGAGACAACACGGGCCGCACCTGCCCTTGCAGCCTGAACCGAAGCGGTACAGGTGTAGGCAAATAAGTTGAGCACATCCAGCTCTTCGCACTTATCCAGCAACTCTTTACGCACCAGCCTGTGGTCCATAAATAAGCCGGTATCCAGGTAATCGGTTAAATTCACCTCAAATTTGGCGCCGTACTCGTTAACCGTTAATACCGTGCTTTCCTGCGACTGCTTTTCGTATTGCTGCTTACCGCTTTGGCGCTGGCGGCGTTTTAAAATAATTTTGTCTTCTGACACTGGCAAAGCTGAGCTTAAAGACTCCAGCATGAACCACAAGCGGTCATTAGCAACTCCTTCCGGAATGTCTTTTGGCGCTGCATATTCCTGCACAACAACGTAATCCTGGTAGATATCGATAGCTGCGTTGTACTCTGGAATATCGGCATCATAAACACGCCAGCAATCCAGGCCTTCCTTATTCGCCCACTTACTTAATTTCGAATAATTCTTTTTAACTCTGTTAACAAGGTCGTCAGCTTGACTCTCTGCGAAGTCAGGTTGCTCTTTAGTTAAGTCGTAAAGCGCCAGATTAACCGGAATTGCACCATTCAGTAGTGGGTATTTCTTATGACTGCGCAGTTTCAGCCGCTTCAACAATTGCTCGTCTCCCGCCAATACGGCGATATGCCAATTATGGAAGGTATCTTTTAATTGTCGGCCAAAACGACGATACAACAGCAAAGTTTCAACGGCCTCACCCAGACGCTCACCGTACGGTGGGTTACAGACTAATAGCCCACTTTCAGCCGGGGCTTCGCAATTTGTCGCATCCGCAACTTCAAACTCTATGCATTCATGCAGTAATACCCGCTTAGCGTTATCTTTTGCTTTAGCTACCAGGTGTGGGTTGTTGTCTGAGCCTTTTAGCTGGCCTTTAAAGCTCTTCTTCCCTTCTTTAAAGCGCTGTTCTGCCTGCTCGAGTACGTCATGCCATAATTGCGGCGAATGCTCATGCCAATACAAAAAGCCCCAATGCGCTCGGCTCAGACCTGGTGCGTGGTCCATTGCCATCATGGCTGCTTCTATAACTAAGGTGCCAGAGCCACAAAACGGGTCAAAAATAACCGGTTCGTCTTTCTCTAATTCATTTTTGATGCCCGCACGAACTAATATGGCTGCAGCTAGAGTTTCCCTTAGCGGCGCTTCGCCCTGCTGCAAACGATAACCCCGTTTGTGCATACCATCGCCAGTAAAGTCTAAAGACCAGGTTAACTTGTCTTTATGCACACGCACTGCAATGCGAATATCCGGGTCTTGCTTATCAATACTGGGGCGCTCAAACCCGCTATTGCGGAAGTTGTCGACAATGCAGTCTTTAACTAACTGAGCACCAAACTGGGTATGACGGATATCATCATTACCACCGGAAAAATCGACGACAAAAGTCCTGTTAGCATCGAAAACTTTGCTCCATGAGAACTGAGTCAATGCCAATTTAATTTCATCCAGGCTGGAAACTTCCTTTTCCCCCAGTTGCAGCAACATCCGGCTTGCTAACCTGGACCACATTGCCACGGTATAAGCCTGCTGCAAATCAGCCTCGATATAGCATCCAGCAAGGGTTTGCTTAACATGACTTAAGTTGAACTCTTGCAGCTCATCAAATAAAAGCCCTTCAAGACCTTTGGAGCACGCAATAAAAAAACGATACATAGAAACTTCGCCTAAAAAATTAAGAGAACAATTATAACGGAGAGCTTAGTGGCTGTCTGTAATTGCAGCAGAAATAAGGGAGTTACAAAGTGTAACGGCTAATAAAACAGCAGTTAAACCCTGTTTGTTTAAATACTATCCAATTGAATAAAATAAAGCTTGCGCCATCCAAACTATGGCTATACTATGCGCTCTCAATCGGACGCGGGGTGGAGCAGTCTGGTAGCTCGTCGGGCTCATAACCCGAAGGTCGTAGGTTCAAATCCTGCCCCCGCAACCAACGTCCGGATAGAAATCTCTTCATAGAAATCTCTCAGAACAACTTTAAACTTTCCCGAAAATAAAAATAATGTAGCTAAGCCAGCTGCTGGCTCCAGTTAGATTGTGCCGACATTGCCAAGTCTACTGTTGCAGGTAAAAGTCGATTCAATGTGACTTTTATAACGTGAAACTGCTTCAAAGACTTAATTGCCGAAAGCTGCATTCCGTCGCTTAATAACAAGCAAGTCGCAAATTCATCATCTGCATCAAGAATTAAAAATAACCCTTGATCGAAGCCTGAATTCAATTCGCATAAGGTACGCTCTGCAGGCCATTCATTAATATCGGACTTTTGAAAATGCCAACTTTGAGGCATTTGGGGACGACCAAAACGACTCCAGGCTGTGGCATTAAATGCAGCACTGCTTGGAGCACAGGGGATTTTATCTGAAGGATAAGACTCTAAAACTTCACTAACCTTTTGAAAAGTTGTCGCATCCTCAATATCCATTAGTTGCTCACTAAAATGAATATTGACTAATTGACTCGGTTTGTAAGGTGTTTCAAAGACACTGTCTTCGTTCAGCTTAATGCTGAGCTTGCCAGTTTCTGCATTGAACAACCATAGCCAATGGGATTCCGATTCCACAGTGTTAGCCTTTATAATTAGAAGAATTTAAGCCTTGCGATAAGATACTAAACTCGCCAAGCTATTACAAGCGGTTAACAATTGAGCGAATAAGCCCCGGCCCCTGATAAATAAACCCCGTATAAACTTGCACCAGGCTTGCTCCGGCCCTGAGTTTGGCCTGCGCAGCTTCTGGTGAATCTATGCCTCCAACGCCAATTACCGGTATCTGTCTTTGCAAAGTTTTACACAAGAGCTCTATAATCTGAGTGCTCTTATTCTGTAATGGTTTACCACTTAAGCCCCCTGCTTCCTTAGCGTTTTTGTCATGCAAGCCACCTCGCGAAAGCGTAGTATTCGTCGCAATCACACCATCCATCTTATTTCGCAGCAAGGACTGGGCCATGACTTCCACTTCGCTCTCTTCTAGGTCTGGTGCAATTTTCACAACCAACGGAACGTAACGATCATATTTATCCGCTAACTCCAGTTGCGATTCTTTAAGGCCAGAAAGTAAAGCATCAAGACTTGAGCCATGTTGAAGGTCTCTTAAACCTGGTGTATTGGGTGATGAAATATTAATTGTGACGTAACCTGCATAAGGGTAAACCTTTTCCAGGCACGCGATATAATCATCAAGAGCTCGCTCTTCCGGGGTACTTTTATTCTTACCGATATTGATACCCAGCACACCGTTATAGGACGAAGCTTTCACATTTTCGAGCAACGCATCCACACCGTGGTTGTTGAAACCCATACGGTTGATAATTGCTTCATCTTCTACCAGTCGAAATAAGCGTGGTTTATCATTCCCCGGCTGTGCTAAAGGCGTAACAGTGCCAACCTCAATAAATCCAAAGCCCATTTGCGCAAACGCATCTATACACTCAGCATTTTTATCAAGGCCAGCTGCTAAACCTACCGGGTTAGGAAAGTCTATTCCCATAACCCGGACAGGTTTACTCGGTAAGCTTTGCTTCCAAAGCAAAGACAGCGGAGTCCGATGCCAGTTACTCAAGATCCCGAGGGTAAGCTCATGGGTTTTCTCGGGATCTTGTTTAAACAGCCATGGCCGAATCAGCTTATACATTAACTGACTACTTTAGGCGCACAGTTGTGGCTTAACAGCATCAACTCTCGCAGTGCTACCGAGAACTTCGCAAACTCGTGGCTTTTCGTTGTCCGGAAGTCCGATAACATTTGCTGCCAACGGTAAAGCAAGACTTCATTCTGCTCTATCCATTCGCTGATCATTTTTTCAGGGTCACTGACGTCCGGTGTGGAACGCAGGACTACCTGAGTCAACGAGCGTTGCTGCCAGTCTAGCTCTTCCCGGAAAGCTGCACGTGCCAGTGCCTGCCAGTGGTTCGCAACAGGCTGATTATTAATTTGAATTAAGAACCAGTGTAAGTTTATCTCTGCACCTAAACGGAAGTACAAAGTACCCACAGTCTTAAACGATTGACCTGTCTCGTTAGCAACTTCCGCTAAGTCCATAGCAGAGAATACAGTACTCAGGCTGGCAACTTGCTTAGCAAGGTTAGCCGGGAAGCCGTGCTCTTTATATTTCTCAATGGTTTCTTCAATGACTTTGGCTTCTTCATCAACCATGTATTTGAGGCTGTTTTTACGTAAGTCATCAAAGGCCCCCATGTAAAAGTCTAAGTGTTCCTGAACACCGTTTAGTGCAGGATTACGATGGCGTAAGAGCCAACGAGTTGCTCTGCGAACCATGCGTCGAAGCTGGAATAAAACATCGTTCTGAACTTCAGCCGGAACCTTGTTATTCAGCGCTTCAATTTGTCCCCAAAGCTCTTCAACTTTAAAGCATTCACGTGCAACAACATACGCTGACGCTATTTCAGCAACAGTTGCGCCAGTCGCCTCCTGCTTACGGAAGACAAAGTTCGGGCCCATATCATTAACGATATTATTAGCTAACTTGGTAGCAATAATCTGACCTTTAAGGGGGTGCGACGTCATGCTGTCGGCAAAACTTTCACGCAAAGCTTCAGGGAAAGAGTCAAATAATTCACGCATGTGATACGGGTCTTCAGTAATTTCATCCGTAATCAACTGCTCTTTCAGAACCATTTTCCCATAAGCGGTTATTGTGGCCAGCTCTGGGCGTGTCAGCCCTTGATTAGCGGCCTGACGTTCTACCAACTCGTCATCATCAGGTAAAAATTCCAATTGACGGTTTAATGCATGCTCCCGCTCAAGATGGTGAATAAAGCGCTGATACTCTTTCACTTGATCCGTGCCACGCAAGGCCGTTACAGAAATAGATTGTGTCTGTCTGTTACAGTCATCCAGCACAATCTTAGCAACGTCATCCGTCATATCATAAAGCAGTTTGTCGCGTTGCTTTTTAGTGAGGTCGCCATTATTAACCACCCCATTTAGCAGTATTTTGATATTAACTTCATTATCTGAACAGTCGACACCACCCACGTTGTCGACAAAGTCGGTGTTGACCCGTCCGCCTTTCTGCGCGAATTCAATACGTCCAAGCTGAGTAAAGCCTAAGTTTCCGCCTTCCCCAATAATTTTTGCATTTAAATCGCGGCCGTTTACGCGCAAAGCATCGTTAGCACGATCACCAACATCACTGTCGGTTTCAGCTTTGCCTTTAACATAAGTACCAATACCGCCGTTCCAAATAAGATCAACTTCCATCGTCAGACAGGCTTTGATCAACTCATTAGGCGTCATTGATTTTTTCTGGGTACCCAACATTTTCTTAATTTCAGGCGTTAACTCAATTGCTTTAGCGCTTCTTGAGAATATGCCACCGCCTTTTGAAATTAAATCTCGATTATAGTCATCCCAGCTTGAACGTGGCATTTTAAACAAGCGATCACGCTCTTCCCATGACTTCGCCGCATTCGGCTCTGGGTCAATAAAAACATGTAAATGGTTAAACGCAGCCTGCAAGCGGGTATGTTTAGATAGCAGCATGCCATTACCAAACACATCACCGCCCATATCGCCTATAGCGACACAGGTGAAATCGGTTGTTTGGCAATCGATACCCATCTCACGGAAGTGACGTTTTACAGACTCCCAGGCGCCACGTGCCGTGATACCCATTTTCTTATGGTCATAACCGACTGAGCCACCCGAGGCAAATGCATCGCCCAACCAAAAGTTATATTCAGCGGAGATACCATTGGCAATATCTGAAAATGTTGCTGTACCTTTATCTGCAGCTACAACCAGGTAAGAGTCATCCTCGTCGTGACGTACTACATCTCTGGGGGGAACAATCTCACCTTCAACAATGTTATCGGTAATGTCCAGCAACGCACGAATAAAGGTTTTATAGCACTCTTTACCTTCGGCCATCATGCCTTCGCGGTCTTCTGGTAACGCTTTGCAAATAAAGCCACCTTTAGCACCAACCGGGACAATAACGGTATTCTTCACCTGTTGCGCTTTAACCAGGCCAAGGACTTCGGTACGGAAGTCTTCCCGACGGTCAGACCAACGCAAGCCGCCACGCGCTACCTTTCCGCCACGAAGGTGTACACCTTCCACTCTCGGAGAGTAAACAAAGATCTCAAACTTCGGCAACGGCAATGGCATTTCCGGAACCAGCTCCGGTAAAAACTTAACTGAGATATAAGTTTTATCGTTACCTTGTTCATCCTGCTGGAAGAAGTTAGTGCGTAAAGCCGCATCAATAAGCTCAACATAGCGACGGATAATACGATCGTCATCCAGGTTTGCTACATTATCCAGTTCTGTGTTGATACGAGTATGAAGCGCTTCGATTTTCTTCTCTGCGCCTTTTGTGCCGGGCTCAAATTTGCTGTAAAACATTTTCACAACCAACTTAGCCAGCAGTGGGTACTTGCTGAATGTGCTCTCTATGTAGCTCTGACTGAATGTCGTTCCAATTTGACGCATATATTTGGCAAACATGCGCAAAATAGTCGCCTGACGACCATTCATGCCAGCACCTAGTACCAGACGGTTGAATCCGTCATCTTCTAACTTACCATTCCATACTAAAGCAAAAGCTTCCTGGAAAGTTTCACGACTTTCTTCCAGGTTTAGCGAGCCCGCCGTATGCAGCATATGAAAGTCCAGGACCCAGTAAACATCTCCGTCGCCTGTTTTTATCTGGTATGGGCTCTCACCAATAACTCGCAGGCCAAAGTTTTCCAGCATTGGCAACACATCTGACAGATGAATCGGCTCATCTTTATGGAATAACTTAAGATGCAAATGCTTGCTGTCGTCCTTTTCTTCCTGTGCACGGTACAGCACCATTCCCAGCTTGTGCTCGTCGTTTAACGACTCAAGCTGCTTAATGTCTGAAATAGCAACTGAAGGAAGTACGTCTTCTTTATAGGCACGCGGGAATGCTGTCGCATAACGTTTGTTTAGACGCGTTGCATTAGCCTCACCAAAAGTCGACTGCAAAATACGTTCGAAGTTATCTTCCCATGTACGGGCCGCTTCAATTAAATTCTGTTCTAATTCTTTCACGTTCACATCCTGATGATCTTTGCTCAAACGCACTGTGTAGTGTGTTCTTGCTAATGAAGACTCGGAGAAGTAAGTGGTAAAGTCCACGTCATACTCTGTCTTTAATGTACGGGCTAAAACGCTTTGAGTTCTCTGGCGTAACAGCGTGTTATAACGCTCTTTTGGTACGTAGACCATGCAGGACATAAAGCGGCCGAAAATATCACGGCGAAGGAAAGCGCGAGTCATATCGCGCTCTTGCATTTGTAAAACGCCTAAGCCCACAGTCAGCAGGTCATCTTCTTCAGCCTGAACGATTTCATCTCGCGGATACGTTTCTAGAATATTCAATAAAGCTTTTGCGGCATGAGACTGTGGCGCAAAACCTGACATCTCTAGCACACGGGAGATTTTCTCGCTGACAAGTGGAATGTCCCGTGCACTGTTATTATAAAAGTTTGCCGAATAAAGGCCGATAAAGCGATCTTCGCCTACCACTTCGCCCTGCTCGTTAAAGCGTTTAACGCCAATATAGTCAGAGTATGCCGGTCGATGCACCCGTGATTTAGAGTTCGTTTTCGTTAATAACAACAAACGATCATTCTGGGTAATTTCACGAGCGTCTTCCGGCAAGCTTGATACCAGACGGCCTTTATCACTGACTGAGTTTCTCATCAGTCCCAAACTTGAGTCTTTTACCTGCTTGAGCTCGTAATCACCTTTCACTGGAGTTAATTCATACGAACGGTAGCCTGTTAACGTAAAGTTATCGTTAGCCAACCACTGTAAGAAACGCTGAATTTCTTTTTTCTCTTTCTTTGAACCTGGATAAAAGTCATTATCCAACTGTTCTGAGACTGACTGCAGACGGCTACGCATTGACTGCCAGTCTTGCACAGCAAGACTGATTTCTTCCATCACAGACACCAGCTCATTTTTTAAGGTCTTAATTTCTTTCTGGCTTGTCTGACGGTCAATCTCAATTAAAAATACGGTATCAACATAGTTGTCGTCGCTACGTGTGCCTGGTTTTTGCAATTCTGTGACCTGGCCTTTACCATCACGCTTATGGCTTAAAGGCATGTGCAATAACAAGTGAGAGGTTATTCCCAGGCGGGCCAAAGCCATACGCACCGAGTCAACCATAAAGGGCATATCACTCTGAATAATTTCAATGATGGTGTGCGGCGACTCCCAACCGTCCGTTGGAACCTCCGGATTGTAAACTTTAATCAGTGCTTTATCGCCGGACTTATATTCATTAAAACTGTGCCACAGTCCTAAAACCGCACCATACATATCGCTGTCGTGGCGGTTAGTTAAGTCATCACTGGCAATATTACGATATAGGCGCTTGGCAAAATCTGCTACTAAGTGCGCCTGAGAGGAAGGAACTTTCTTATTTATCAATTCAACGACTTTTTCCAGTAAAACCGGAGATTGACTATCGACCAACGACATAATTACAGAGTCCTTGAGGTTGTTGGTGAAACGTCGTAGGCAAGCCCAAATGCGGCCCACGGCCAGAGAATATATGATTGATGTTATTGTCGGACATTTACGCAGGGGTTTCAACGCTTATTCTTGCTAAAAACAGGTGTTTAGACCAGATATGACGTGGAAAAAAATATAAGTATTTAGTTTAACTGAATGGACTCTATGTCAGACGCTTTAAACCCACAAATTTTTGCTGCTCATCTACTTGCAAAAGAAAGCGTCCATGTATCCCCTGGGTGTCAATAAAGGGAATTAAACGACCCGCGGGAAGTGCTACCCGCGTGCCGTTAACCGTTGTAACAACGACTTGTTGATAACCCTTACTGTAATAAACATCGCAGAACTCTTGATAGCTCATTCCCAGGTTAAAAACATATTCAATAATCACCGTCGCGTTATACCTTTAGATAATTATTCACTTAGACAACTTTCTATTTTTTCAAACAAATCACTCGCCAAGTTTGGCAGTTCTCGTAATGTCTCAAGCTCTTTACGCATAAGTTGCTGTCGGTTACTGTCATAACGTCGCCAGCTAACAAAAGCGGAAAGCAAACGCGAAGCAACCTGAGGGTTACTGGTATTTAATTGCTGAATGACTGAACCAATTAATTCGTACCCTGCTCCATCAGCTCTATGAAACTGCGGCTGATTTTGCGTAAATGCGGCTAATAAAGAATATATACGGTTAGGATTTTTCAATGAAAAGTCCGGATGCGTCATTAAGCTTTTAACTCGTTCAACCGTTTTCTCATTATTAGCAAGTGCCTGGGTGCTAAACCATTTATCCATAACCAGTTTTTCACCACGCCATTGTTCTTCAAACTGATTTAACAAAGGTTCCGCAACAGCGTTATTCGCCCAAACAGCAGCCTGTAGAGCGCCAAGCTGGTCAGTCAGATTGTCAGCCTGGTTAAATTGTTGCTTTAAGCTATTCGACGTTTTGTCACCAAGTTCAGCTAAGTAACTTAAGCAAACCTGCTTCAATTGACGCTTAGCGATATCCTCACCATTTAACTGATAAGCTTTGTTCGATACACAAGCATTCAGAAGTTTCGTGAAGTCATCCTCTAACGCCTCAGCCAGCTGCAATTTTAACGACTTTAACTGAGCATTAATTACTTCAACCGGAATGGTTTTATAAGCATCAGCGATAGTTGATGCCGTTGGCAGAGTTAAGGTCAGGGCTTTTAAAGCCGGATCCGTATTTGCCTGAAGTAAGTTCCGACACGCCTGAATGGTTTGTTCAGACAATTCGGCGTTGCTATTAGTAGCAATGCCCTTTTCCACAATACGCGTAAACAATGACTGGCCAGCATCCCAGCGGCTGAAGTCGTCTTCGCTATGAGCAAGTAGTACTCTTAGCTCATCATCGGTTAACGATCGTTTTACTTTTACCGGAGCCGAAAAGTTGTCAAACAAGGACAAAATCGGTTTCTCAACCACATGGTCAAAAGTAAAAGTTGCTTCAGTGTCTTTCAGGTGCAAGACGTCATCATCACTTAATGACAACTGCTGACCTTGTCCGCTATACGCTGACCATTTAACAGGGATATGGAACGGAGCCTTTTCTTCTTGGCCTGGTGTTGAAGCTGTTGATTGCTTTAATACCAATGTCAGTCGCTTCTCTTTTTCATCGTACGACTCGTCAACTGTCACAACCGGTGTTCCTGCCTGCGAGTACCAGTTACGAAAAGTACTAAAATCTTGGTCGTTAGCATCTTCCATGGCTTTGACAAAGTCTTCACAGGTAACGGCGTTGCCGTCATGGCGCTTAAAGTAAAGCTTCATACCTTTTTGAAAGCCTGCTTCACCCAGTAAGGTATGAATCATACGAATCACTTCAGCCCCCTTGTTGTAGACCGTTACCGTGTAGAAGTTGTTCATTTGAACCACTTTGTCCGGTCTAATGGGGTGTGCCATTGGGCCCGAGTCTTCAGCAAATTGGTGACTGCGAATAACCCTAACATCCTGAATTCGGTTAACCGCGCGAGAGCCTAAATCTGAACTGAATTCTTGATCGCGAAATACCGTTAACCCTTCTTTTAAGCTCAGTTGAAACCAGTCACGACAAGTAACGCGGTTGCCAGTCCAGTTGTGGAAATACTCGTGCCCTATAACCGACTCAACGTTGAGAAAGTCCTGATCCGTTGCCGTTTTCGGATTGGCTAATACATACTTTGCATTAAAAACATTCAGGCCTTTATTTTCCATAGCGCCCATGTTGAAGAAGTCGACGGCTACGACCATGTAGATATCAAGATCGTAAACCAGATCAAAACGCTCTTCGTCCCACTTCATCGCATTTTTAAGCGACAACATGGCGTGATCCGCCCGATCGAGATTACCTTTATCGACAAAGAGTTCTAAATCAACAGTTCGTCCTTCCCGGGTAGTAAACTCATCACGCAACAGATCAAAGTTACCGGCAACAAGAGCAAACAAGTAACAAGGCTTAGGAAAAGGGTCTTGCCAGGTGGCTAAATGTTTACCGTTTTCAAGCTCAAGATGTTTGATCCGATTACCATTTGATAGCAAATACGGAAAGTCACTCTTATCGGCAATAACGGTCGTGGTGAATTTAGCTAAAACATCCGGGCGGTCAAGGTAGAACGTTATTCTTCGAAAGCCTTCCGCTTCACATTGTGTGCAGAACGTATTCTCGGCCAGGTATAAACCTTCAAGAGCTTCATTAGCCGTTGGGTTAACGCTGTTCTCAATCTCTAACGTAAAAGAGTTCAGAGGCGTTCTGAGTGTTAAGCTCTGCTCGTCGTGCTGGTATAAGTCATCAGCAACCTCTTCTCCGTTAATTTTAATACTCAGCAGAGTTAACTGTTCTCCATCAAGTACCAAAGGCTTTTCATGTTCGCCTTGTCGTACAACTTTTAAGACGCTCTTTACCCGAGTTTCAGTCGGATGAAGATCAAAAGTTAAATCGACATCCGTTATTGTAAATTCAGGTTCTTGATAATCTTTACGATATTTAGCCTTTGGTAATTGTGTCATAGCTTCCTTCTGTATTGATTAAGCCTTGGCAGCTTCTTCTTTAGGGTTTAGATACAGTATTGTCCAGCCTGTATAAGCAAATACAATGGCAATAAGCGGCGTCAGATAGTTAAAGAACGCATAAATACCGTATTCAAACGGACTCACCGCAAGTACTGAGAACATATAAGCACCACAAGTGTTCCATGGGATGAGAGCTGAGGTAATTGTACCGCTGTCTTCCAGTGTTCGGGACAGAACACGAGGATCCAAATTGCGGCGTTCATATTCTTCTTTAAACATGCGTCCTGGCAATACAATAGCCATATACTGATCAGCCGTTAGCACGTTTGCACCAAAACAAGTAAAAATTGTACCGGTAATCAGAGAGCCAACACTTTTAGCCGATTTCAGCATGCCTCGGATAAAGCGCTCAAGAAGACCAATCTTCTCCATGATAGCGCCGAATGTCATAGCACTTAAGATAAGCCAAACCGTATTCAGCATTGACACCATTCCACCGCCACTTAGCAGTGAATCTAAATTGGCACTACCGGTGCTAACCTCTACACCGTCTGATAATGCTAACCAAACGACTTTAATAGCCGGCACCCAACCTTCTTCTCCGGCAATAAAACTGATCATTTCAGGCTGAAAAATAAGCGCCCAGGCGCCGCCCAGTAACGCGCCAAAAAATACCGTTGGTAATGCTGGCTTACGGGTTGCAGCCAAGTAAAGCAACACAGCTAATGGCACTAGCATCGCCCAACCGATATTAAAGGTATCCTGCAGCTGCTCTTGCATTAGCTCAAGTCGTTGTAAACTGACGTTGGTATCAGCATTAAGACCAAGAATTAAAAACAGCACAACGGAAATAACAAATGCAGGTCCTGCTGTGTAGCCCATGTAACGAATGTGCGCGAACAGCTCAGTACCCGAAACGGCCGGAGCTAAGTTTGTAGTATCAGACAATGGCGACATTTTATCGCCAAAATAAGCACCTGAAACAATAGCGCCTGCTGCAATACCTGGTTCTAACCCCATTCCCGAAGCTACCCCCATTAAGGCCACACCAATAGTCGCAGCGGTTGTCCAGGAGCTACCGATAGACAAAGCAACAACACCACAGATAATGCAGCTAGCAGCATAAAATAGACTTGGATTCAGCAGTTCAAGGCCAAAGTAAATGAGTGTAGGAACGGTACCCGATAAGAGCCAGGTACCAATCAATGAGCCCACTGCAAGAATGATAAGCATCGCGCCCAAGGCAACGGAGATACCCTCGGTAATCCCCTCTTCAATTTGCTGCCAGCTAAAACCGTTTCTGAAGCCGATAATAACAGCGATACCGGCGGCAATTAACAGTGCTATTTGGTTCGGCCCGTAAGAAGAATCTTCGCCAAACAAATAAACCGACGAAGACAACATGGCAATTAGCGCAAATAAAGGGATCAGCGCTTGTAATAAACTGGGTGCTTTTGTTTTATGACTCATTAATTATTCAACCTAAAGTTTTATAAAGCCGATCAGCTGTAAAAAAATAATAATGATGGCGACTGGAGAAATGTACTTAACACAGAGTAACCAGACATCGAAAATGCCTTTTTTGGTATCCAGTTCGTCTTTCGTAAATTCAGAGCGCATTACCCAGCCTGCTAATACAGCCAACAGTAAACCGCCTAGTGGTAGTAACAAGCTCGATGTTAAAACATCTATGATATCAAAGAGTGAATTAATTGGCTTACCAAACCATTCACCACTTAATTGCGCCCATCCAGACCCGGCAAAGGAATGAATGGTTAATTGCCCAAGAAGCCACAATACTCCCGCCGATACAATCGTCGCCGGCCAGCGACTTAAAGAAAACTTTTCAGAAACAAAAGCCACCGACGATTCAATCATTGCAATAGCCGATGTAAATGCTGCAATAACCAGCATGATAAAGAATACCGTTCCGACAAAACCACCTGCCGGCATCTCACTAAAGGCCAACGGCAACGTTGTAAAAATTAGCCCTGGCCCTTCACTTGGGGTTAAACCATAGCCAAAAACCAGCGGAAATATGGCCAGACCGGCAAGCAACGCTACAAAAGTATCTATAACGGCAATCCAGAGACTGGTTTGTACAATTGACGTTTCACGTGGAAGGTAGGCGCCATACATAATGACAACGCCAGAGGCCAGACCTAAAGTAAAAAATGAATGGCCTAGAGCTATCATAACGCCGTTAACGCTGAGCTTGCTAAAGTCGGGCTCAAACATAAAACCTATAGCAGCTGAGAAGTCTCCAATGCTGCCGGAATAAATAGCAATTACAACCAGCAGAACAATCATGCAGGGCAATAATAACCTAACCGACCTTTCGAGCCCGTTTTTTACCCCATTACCAACAACCAAAACTGTGGCTACGATAACCAGGCTGTGCCAAAGCATTAGCTCACCCGGAGACGCCAATAGCCCTTCAAAGGTTTTCCCTATATCTTCAGCTGAAGCTTGGGTAAATACACCTTGCCCGGCTTTGAATACGTAAGCTAACGCCCAACCGGCAATTACAGCATAGAAACTCAGAACTAAGTAACCCGTGAGCATGCCCAACCACCCGGCGGCTTGCCAGGCAGAGTGCTTACCGGATTCTAACGCAACTGTCTTTGCGGCGTAGCCCGGGGAGTGCCGCCCACGGCGACCTATAATAACCTCGGCCATCATAATGGGTATGCCAATAGCCAAAATACAAAGCAGATAAACAAGGACAAAAGCTCCGCCCCCGTTTTCGCCCATAACATAAGGGAATTTCCAAATGTTACCTAAGCCAACAGCTGCGGCAGAAGAAGCCAATATAAAACTTAGCCGGCTTGACCACCGGCTCGAGATAGCTTGATTATTTGTTGTCATTATTATTAATCGTTTGTGTTTATTAACGCGCTATATGACCACAAAAACAGGGTCTATGACAAGTTCACAAAAAAATACCGCCGTAAAGGCGGTACTTTAAAAGTTACACTCTTAATTTGAAGCAAGTTGCTTATTATCAATAAAATCAAACGCAACCAAAGCGGCCTGCTCAAGGTAAGGATCGACCTCCACAAACTCCTCCGGAGCGTCTTCGACATCCTCTACCGGCTCTTTACCAGCGCGCTTTAAACGTTCATTGACGCGTTCTAGCTGTATTGCTTTTTGCTTATCCTGTTTTTCTTCACGCTCAGCTAGAACCAGACTAACCCAAGTTTTATCTCGCTCCTTTCTGAATCGTTCTATTTCTTCAAATACATAAGAAAATTCAGGATCATCCTCAATTCGTTGGTTCAGCTGTTGCTGCAGCTCTTTTACCTCTGCACTATTGATATCGCCAACCGCGCTATAACTGGCTTTATCAATTTTATCCCAAGGCAAAGCATTGTCTTCTTTACTTTCACCCCACTCAGAGGCTTCAACAAAAGAAGGGAAAACAACGTCAGGCTGAACACCTTTCAGTTGGGTGCTACCACCGTCAATACGATAAAACTTCGCAATCGTATACTGCACACTTCCTAACGGGTTATCGTAAAAGTCAAAGCGACGAGCCAGTCCACGATGCTGCTGTACCGTGCCCTTCCCAAAGGTGTTTTCACCAATAATAAGTGCCCGCTCGTAATCCTGCATTGCGGCTGCAAAAATTTCTGAGGCAGATGCACTGTAACGATCGACCATAACGAACAATGGCCCTTCGTAATATGTCTTACCGTCTTTATCTTCACTGACATCAATTCGGCCACGTCCGTCACTCACTTGAACAACTGGCCCCTTATCAATAAATAAGCCACTTAAGCTAATAGCTTCAGTTAATGCGCCGCCACCGTTACCGCGTAAATCCACGATAAGGCCTTCGACATCCTTGCTTTTTAAATCTTCTACTAACTTTTTAACATCAGCGGTTAAATTATTGTAGAACCCCGGAATTTCAATAACCCCCAGACGACGGCCTTTGTAGGGCCCTTCTTCAAACTCTTTTACTTCCGCTTTGGCCGCACGATCTTCCAGCTTGACCTTGTCACGGACAATCTCGACTTCGCTCGGCGTCCCCCCAGCACCCTGGCTGGCTTTTAAAACCTGCAAACGAACCGTTGTGCCCTTCGGTCCTTTAATAAGTTCAACCACATCATCCAG
Source organism: Pseudomonadota bacterium (assembly GCA_051747845.1). Lineage (GTDB taxonomy): Bacteria > Pseudomonadota > Gammaproteobacteria > Enterobacterales > Alteromonadaceae > Idiomarina. The sequence goes on along the minus strand of JBNJGQ010000016.1, from coordinate 12,184 downwards.
TCGCATGCCAATAACATCAACAAACTCTTCGGCATCTTCGCCTTTACCCTGACCCACAGCGATAATTTTATCTTCAGGTGAAAGCTCGCCTGTTTTGTCCGCAGGACCGCCCGGAACCAGACTGCGGATTACGGTGTAATCATATTCAGACTGCAAAACCGCGCCGATGCCCTCAAGCTCAAGGTTCATATTCTGTTGAAAGCGCTCTGAATTTGACGGCGATAAGTAACTGGTATGTGCCTCTACCGAGCGGGCAAAAGCATTCATCAATGTCTGAAAAGCATCTTCACTTTTAGATTTAGTCAACCGGTTTAAGGCGCTGTTATAGCGCTTGCCTAAGGTTTCAACAATTTCTGGCCATTCTTTACCTGCAAGCTTCAGGTTAAGAGCATCGTACTTTACCCGACTTTGCCAAAGTTCATTGAGTTCTTCCAGAGACGATGCCCACTCAGCGTCTTCCCGGTCATAGTAGTACTTGTCATCTTCTGCTGAAAAGTCCATAGGCTCTTCTTCATCAAGCAAAGACAACGCATACTCATAACGCTGGAAACGGCGCTCCAGGCTTTTCTGGTAGATATCGAAAGCAACATCCAACTCACCACGCTTGAGCATGTCATCGAATAAATGACGATACTCATCTGCCGCTTCTACATCTTCTTTGAGCAAAAACATTTTGCTGTAATCAAGCAGCTCAAAGTAGCGTTTATGGATCTTTTCAGACAGCTCATTATCAAGCGTCAGGCTACTGAAATGATAGCGGGTAAAATAAGAGGTAATACGCTCACTGGCTGTATCGTGTTGAGCTTCTTGCTCTAATTCTGGTAACTCACTGATTTTGTGTTCTGGCGGTATTGCAACCGCGGCAGGAACAACACACATCAGTGCCAATGCACATTTTTTTACAGCCCAGTGTTTCATCGACTACTCCTACGCGCGCAGAAAAATCTTATCTGCTTTAACTTTCATGGTTAACCCGTTTTGCAACTGAACCTGAACATCATCTTTGTCCAGCTCCACAATTGTTGCTGACATTGGGGTATTCCCTGCTTTTACCTGTACCTGTTGACCAACGGAAAGGTTATTGAGTTCCACATCAGCCAATTTAACTTCTGGTTTGCTGGCTCTTTTTGTGGGTTTAGGCTTAGGTTTACCTGAGCCTTCCGGTTTCTTCTTAGCCGGAGCCTTCTTTGCGTTCGCTTTAGCTGAAGACTTATTCTTTTCAGCAACTTTCGCTTTAGACTCTTTTAATGTCTCCTGAGCGTGTTGCTGATGTTCCTCAGTTACTGCTTCAACCGGCTTACCATCGAGATCCACGCGCTGACTACCGGCTTTAATGCTGTAAAGGTAACGCCAACTGTTCGTATAATGACGTAACGCTGTTCTTAAACGCGTTTTACTCACTTTGTCATCATTTTCCAGACGCTTTGCAAGGTCTTCAAAAATACCGATTTTTAATGGCTTAGCATCGCCTTTGATACTAAAGCACTCAGGGAATTGCTCAGTTAAGTAAGCAATAACATCTTTGCTCTTCGTCAGCTTTTCAGGTTCACTCATTCCATTCTTCTTCCTGTTCGCGGACAACTTTCATTAAGTTTCGAACATAGTCGTCCATTTCATCAAATGACAAATCTAATAAGGCAGGCTCTTCGATCCAGTCGTACAGCGTACGGCGAACCATTTCTTCAAGCTGCTCTGTTGTATCGTCATCCTCTCGTAATGCATTAATATGATGAAGCATTTCGTTGATTCGGTCGGCGGCTTCTTCTTCGTGCTCTTCGAAAAACACAACGTCCTGCTTCGTCACTAAATAGCTGTGAATATCAAATTCAACAAACATATTAGCGCTGCAACCCTGACCAATCTAATGACTGGCAATATTTCGCAATCGCCTTAACCCCTTCCTCGTCTTCTTCACTAAAACGACCAACTGATGGGCTATCGATATCCAGTACCGCAACCGTTTTACCGTTTACAACAATAGGCGCTACCACTTCGCTGTTTGATGCCGAGTCACACGCAATATGGCCGGCAAATTGGTGAACATCTTCGACTCTCTGGCACTCTTGTGATTGTGCTGCTACTCCGCAAACTCCTTTGCCAAAAGGAATTCGGACACAGGCGACCCGTCCCTGAAAAGGACCAAGCACTAATTCATCGTCTGAGCGGGTTAAATAAAAGCCTAACCAGTTAAGGTCATCGATATGTTCGTAAAGTAGCGCAGAAATATTCGCAAGGTTTGCAATTAAATCGGGCTCTGCTTCTGTTAACGCCTGACTTTGGGCTAACAAATCTGAATACAGCTGAGAGCTCATAGTTCGCCTTCTTGTTCATCGAGTTTAAAACGCGCAATTGACTCTTCGGGAGTGCCTTTAAATTGCTCTTTCAACTCGCGTTTTGTTTTTGTCACCACCTCTCCATTAGCACCAATAGTAAATGCCTCATCAGAGTTTGCATAGCGCGCCTGATAAGCCATAACCAATTGAATGGAGTTCTCACGTTGTTCGTCAGATAAGCGATTGCCGTCCGGCCACTTCCCCGTTTCAACAGCTTGTACCAGGCGCTCATAGACTTCCTGGTTCATCGCTTTAATTAAGTCGTCGAATTGCATAGGAGTTACCGCTTTTTCTTTTTCAAGAAGAGAAGTTGTACGCGGTTGATTAAAAACCAGACCACTCCAGCAATCATAGCCCCAATAGCAATACCGTATTGCCAGGTATTAGGCATAGGCTGTTGCATGAACAAATAAGTAAAAGCAGCAATAGCAATAAGTAAGGCGAGCATTGAGCGTGATACCAGCTTGTCAGACTTCTCTTGCTTGAGCCTTAGCCACTCGCGTTCCATATCTTCCTTTGACTGACCTGCCAGCACAAACTGACAATGCGGACATTCTTTGACTTTGCTTGATATTCGTTTATTACACGAAGGACATTTTGTTAACGCCATATACAACCTATCTCTTATGCAGTCCTTGCAATATAAGGCTTTTGCTCTTAATTTCAAGCATTACCCAGGAATAAAAGTAAAACGGCCAACTTTACGTTGGCCGCCTAGCTTAAGTTTATTGCAATAAATCACTTCTTCTTATCAGCATCACCGAATTCTTTCCAGTACGACTTAACGGTCGATTTCATTTCGCGATGAAGCAAAATCATGCCCAGTAAGTTAGGTAAAGTCATTAAGACAATGGCAACGGCTGAAGCTGTCCAAACCAATGTTGTATCGGCAAAAGACGCCCAGAAGAAACCGGCCACATAAAGTATGCGATAAGGCATTACCCCTTTCTGTCCAACTAGGTAGACAACAGCCCGGTCACCATAGTAAGACCAGGCAATGGCAGTTGAAAATGCAAACATTAGCAAGGTAATTGGAATAATATACTGACCGTAATCACCAAAGTAACCGTTTGCAAAAGCCAGTGAGGTAAGAGCAGCTGAGTGCACTAGTGACTTACCAACAACCTGAATATCCTCTTTGATCAGGTTACCGTTTTCAATTCTAACCTGACCGTTGTAGGCATCTTCTCCGGCGATAATGAAACGTACATCTTCAGCAACAGAGCGTGCATGCAAAATTGTGATTTCACCATTCGTCTGCGCCTGGCCATCTACAACTTGTAAAGTGCCCGAATAACGTTCTATTTCACTGTCGCTAATGCCATTTAAGTACTTATACAATTCTTGTCTGTCTTCGCTGTCAACGTCATTATATTCACCGACAACAAAATCCATATCACTTCGGGCAAAGTTGTTCTCAAACTTCTCAGTCCAAACACCCGAAGATAAGATAACCAGTCCGGTTAAAGTACAAATTAAAATAGTATCCAGGAACGGCTCAAGAATCGAAACTAAACCTTCAGCAACAGGGTCTTTCGCTTTTGCCGATGCGTGCGCAATGGGCGCAGAACCCTGACCGGCTTCGTTCGAGAATAAGCCACGGTTTACACCACGGTTAAATGCGTAAGCAAAGCTTGCGCCGAGGAACCCTCCTGCTGCCGCAGAACCAGTGAAAGCATCGCTGAAAATAGAAACGAACGATGAACCGATGTTATCGATATTGAAGAAAATAACACTCAAAGAACCGATAACATAAACAATACCCATTATCGGGACAATTTTAGAGGTAACTGCCGCTATTCGCTTGATACCACCGATAATAACCATGGCCAGTAAAATGGATAAAATAGCACCGGTCCAGATAGGATCAATTGCAAAGGTCTGCTCCATTGACTGCGCTATGTTATTAATTTGCGGCATGTTTCCTGTGCCAAAAGAACTCACAATCGTTGCAATGGCAAAAATAACAGCTAACCATTTCATATTAAGGCGGCGATCCATATAATACATTGGACCACCGGCCATGGTGCCATCTTCAGTTTTAACACGGTACTTGTGCGACAGTGTGACTTCGACGAACTTTGTTGTCATACCCAGAAAGGCAGTCATCCACATCCAAAAAATAGCAGCCGGGCCACCAAGAAATATTGCCAGCGCGACGCCACCAATGTTACCGGTACCGACGGTTCCTGATAATGCCGTTGATAACGCCTGGAAGTGACTGGTATCACCTTGCGAGTCTTTGCGATCAAACTTACCCGCTAACACTCTCCATGCATGTCTGAAGTAGCGCACCTGGGGAAAGCCAAGATACAACGAGAAAAATAAGCCCACACCGAGCAAAATAAATGGGAAATAAGCTGCAGAGCCTAAGAACCCATCAATCCAAAGTAAAAAATTGTTGATCGCTTCCAAGGAAGACCCCCTTTGTTGTTATTATTTTGTGATACAACTCTAGTTTTAACGTAATTTAGGTGAGACTGCCAACATTGCCGTTAAAACATCTTCCCCTA
>JBNJGQ010000016.1:0-7238 GCA_051747845.1 Pseudomonadota bacterium | reverse complement strand
AGGAAGACCCCCTTTGTTGTTATTATTTTGTGATACAACTCTAGTTTTAACGTAATTTAGGTGAGACTGCCAACATTGCCGTTAAAACATCTTCCCCTAACCGCTGACAGCGAGCGACAGACCAGCCGAAATCTTCATCTGGTAAATTCGCGTTATCTTTAAACGGCATTTCTAACGTGTAAGACAAACACTTGAAGCGCTCACCCACAGCAGAGTTAGCAACCGTCATGTTAGCTTTACCCGGCTCATCCCGCTCGTAGCCATATTCTGTCTGGAATTCAGGTGTTGCTGCTAAGAACGCAGCTTTAAAGGTATCTTCCAACTCTTTATGGCGATCATCGTAAGATGGAATACCTTCACAACCTGCAACGAAGTTATAAGGTAAGTCTTCATCGCCGTGAACATCAAGGAACATGTCAACGCCCGTTTCCTGCATGCGTTTTAGCACATAAAAAACTTCCGGACTTTTTTCAAGACTAGGCTCGGCCCATTCACGGTTCAGGTTAGTACCCACAGCATTGGTTCTCAAGTGACCACGAACGCTGCCATCGGGGTTCATATTCGGTACGACATAAAATACATTTTCATCAAGCAGTTTACGAGCTACGCCGTCTTCGTCATCCAACAAGCGAGTAATAAAGCCTTCCATAAACCATTCGGCCATTGACTCACCTGGATGCTGACGAGCGGTTACCCAAATGGTATTTTTGCTCTCATCCGGTTCACCAATTACCAACAAGTTCAGCTCACGGCCATCGATGGTTTCACCCAATAGTTCGTGGTAGCAATCGATAGACTGCTGAGCCGACTGAATAAGATCCTGGTGACGCTCATAAGAGTACGGAATGAAATAAGCGTAATAAACACTTTCCTGCTCAGGTGTGTGGCGAATCGTCAGTTCTTTACCGTTATATTCAGTCGGTACACGGAACCAGGTTTCGCGATCGTAAGAAGCTAATGCCTGATAACCTTTCCACCCATCGGGGTAAGCAGAGCCAGAAGCGTTTTCTATTGTCATCACATGTTCTTCACCGGCCTCGGCAAACAACTTAAAATGAAACCACTGGTAAAAGTCAGATTGGTGATCTTTTCTGATTGCCAGACGGATATCATCTGCATTATTTGCGCTGATAACCTGGATATTGCCACTGTCAAAGTTTGCAGTGATATGCATACGTCACCCTTTGCGTTGTTAAATTAAATAAATACTAGAAAAAAAGCGCCTTAAAGGCGCTTTTTCAATTACTTCGGTAAATTAGGTACTTTTAGCCCGGCCATAGCTTCTGCTACACGTACAACCTGGCAACTATAACCAAATTCATTGTCGTACCAAACATACAGTACAGCCCGGTCATCCTCTACAATCGTGGCCTGAGAATCAACAACACCAGCGTGTCGTGAGCCCACTAAGTCAGAGGAAACAATTTCAGTTGAGGCTGTATAATCAATCTGATTAACCAACTCTGAATGCAACGCCGCCTGACGCAGATAATCATTTAACTCGTCACGGTTCGTCGATTTTTCAAAGTTCAAATTCATGATAGCCATTGAAACGTTCGGTGTTGGAACACGAATAGCGTTTCCTGTCAGCTTTCCTTCCATTTCAGGAAGTGCTTTTGCAACTGCCTTAGCCGCACCTGTAGACGTAATAACCATGTTCAATGGCGCAGAGCGACCACGACGATCTGCTTTATGATAGTTATCAATCAAGTTTTGATCATTTGTATACGAATGAACCGTTTCAACGTGACCGTTACGAATACCATATTCATCATTCAAGGCTTTAAGAACAGGTGTGATCGCATTGGTTGTACAACTTGCAGCTGAAACAATGTTATCGCTGTCTTCAATCATATTGTCGTTAACACCGAATACGATATTCTTAATGTCACCTTTTGATGGTGCGGTCAGAAGAACTTTATTCACACCTTTTGATTTAAGGTGCAGACCTAACCCGGCTTCGTCCTTCCAGATACCCGTGTTATCAATAACGATTGCGTTATCAATACCATATTGGGTGTAATCAACTTGATCCGGCCCGTCAGAATAAATAACTTTAATGTTAGTGCCGTTAGCTTTTATGCTCTGGTTCTCGTGATCAACCGTGATTGAACCGTTGAACAGACCATGGATAGAGTCACGACGTAATAAACTTGCACGTTTCTCCAAGTCTCCATCACGACCGCCACGAACAACAATTGCACGTAGGCGCATTTTATTGTTCGCACCGTTACGTTCAATAAGTAAGCGCGCCAGCAAGCGACCGATGCGGCCAAAACCGTATAAAACGACATCACGCGGCTCGATGTTATCTTCTGAGTCAATAATGTCAGCTAGTTCACGCTGAACATACTCAGTAACCGATAAGTTATCGCCTTTGCCACCAAACAAATAACCATAGGCAAGTTTACCCAAATCAACTCGTGCCGGTGACAGCTTCAGTTCAGCCATGGCCTGCAAGAAAGGAAAGCTTTCACGTAAGCGAACTTTTTGTCCTTCGTGACGAAGAATAAGACGATGTGCCTTAATGATATTGATAGTTGATACATTCAGTAATGAACGTCCATAAACTAAAATTTCGACACCGAAGTTGCGGTACAACTTACCAAGCAACGGTTGCATTTGCTCGGCGAATTCCTGGCGTTCCTGCCAACTTGATAAGGTTGGATCTTGCTGGTTAGAGTTCATAGTGAGCCCTGTCCTCTATGCTAATGTCAGTGAGCTAATTAAAATGCTACGCTTTAAAAACCGCGATATTGTACTGAAAAGCTTGGCATGAAGCCAATTTTAAGAAACAATCGAATTTCACTAATTAAATGTTGAAGCCTATGTTAAAAAGAATCGCCATTACAAGTGCTGTCGTTGCCCTCGTCGGCTGTGTCGAAGGAAAGCCGACTGTACGGGAGATCTGCCAGTCTAACCCTGCGATGTGCAATGACTTAAATGACGATAACTGGTGTAACTCAGAGCGCAGGCAACTTATATTCAGTCGATACGAGCGGCATCAGAAAGATACCGGTGAAAACCAATATTTCTTAATGCGTGACCTACAAGAATACGCCCAATGTATGGAATTAGCTTCAACTATTGAGCACAAAAAGCTCAAACAAAAACAATCAAACCGTATTGAAGCCTATATCAACTCGCAAAAGAACATTAAAGCGTTAGCCGATAAAACAGCCAGTTCCGACCACCCGCTTTGGTTATACTGGCATTGGTCAAACCGCGGAAACGACCAGGCTCTGCAAACGCTCCTGTCATTAGAGGGTACCCCGCAAATGGAGACGCCTGAACTGAAGCTAGCTCTCGCCACTTACTACACAAAACAAGATTCGCAAAAAACATTCGAGCTTCTCTACAGTGCATTGCGGTTATATAAACCCGGCGATCGTATTAACCCTGAAATACCTTCAACCTTAGTCTCTATGTACCTTAAAGACGGTAACGGCCCTCAAGCCTATATATGGTCTCAGGTTGCCTGGCAACTCGGTCAGGACAACCTGGAAAAGAACAGTATGAAGAACATTGTTAATGCCAGCGAAGAACAATACGAACAGTGGAACGAACAAGCTGAAGACATTGTTGAGAAAATCGAAGAAGGAAACTTTCGCGGTTATTACTCATCGTCTTCGTGACGCATAGATAGCGAATTCACACAGTAGCGCTGTCCGGTCTCGGTGGGCCCGTCATCAAACACGTGGCCCAGGTGACCGCCACAGCGACTGCAGAGTATTTCAGTTCTGACCATGCCATGACTTGCATCTTTTACATAATCAACTGAACCTTGTATTGCCTTATCGAAGCTCGGCCAACCGCAGTGTGCATCAAATTGGTGGTTCGCTTCGAAAAGCTTTTGTCCACAGCCGGCGCAACGGTATATGCCCTCTTTATCACAACTTAAATACTTGCCTGAAAAAGGCCTTTCAGTTCCTTTTTCCCTTAATACAGAGTAAGCCTCTTCGCCTAGCAATTGGCGCCATTCCTGCTCGCTTTTATCTTCCCAGTTATGTTCACTCATAAAGGACTAACCTCTTTATCTTTCAATTAAATTTCGTACTACTGTCATACTGCGTATGCTAAACTTAAGCTAACATTCATGGCTAATTTTTGCTGAGGTTTTGCATGCTTCGTCGTACCAAAATTGTGACCACTCTTGGACCGGCCACAGACTCTGAAGAAACTCTCAGAGAACTGATCAAAGCTGGCGCTAATGTCGTGCGCCTTAATTTCTCTCACGGTAATGCAGACGATCACAAACACCGAGCTTCAATGGTCAGAAAAATCGCACGCGAACTGGAAGCCCATGTTGCTATCCTGGGAGACCTTCAGGGCCCCAAAATTCGTGTAGCGCGATTTCAACAAAATAAGATTACGTTATCGGTTGGCGATAAGTTCATTTTAGATGCTGAGCTTGAAAAAGACAGCGGTGACCAGCACCGAGTCGGACTGGACTATAAAGATTTACCCAATGACGTTAGTCCCGGCGACATTCTGTTACTTGACGACGGGCGTATCCAGTTAAAAGTTGAAGAAATTGACGGCAGCCAGGTAAAAACGAAAGTCACCGTTGGAGGTCTGCTTTCCAACAATAAGGGCATCAACCGCCAAGGCGGTGGTTTATCAGCTGCCGCATTAACTGAAAAAGATTACGCCGATATAAAGTTGGCCGCAGAAATTGGTGTCGATTATCTCGCGGTTTCGTTCCCTCGTTCCGGCGACGACATAAACCAGGCACGTCACCTACTGCGAGAAGCCGGTGGACAAGGCGTATTGTGCGCAAAAATTGAACGAGCAGAAGCTGTCGCCAGCGAGCATGCTTTAGACGATATCATCCGAGCTTCCGACGCCGTTATGGTTGCCCGTGGTGACTTAGGTGTTGAAATTGGCGATGCACAATTAGTTGGTAAGCAAAAACAAATTATTTCTCGTGCTCGTCAATTAAATCGCGTTGTGATTACGGCGACTCAAATGATGGAATCGATGATTGAAAATCCGATGCCAACTCGTGCTGAAGTTATGGATGTCGCCAACGCTGTGCTGGATGGCACCGATGCCGTTATGCTGTCAGCGGAAACGGCTGCTGGTAAACACCCGATAGCAACAGTTAAAGCTATGGCAGATATTTGTCTTGGCGCTGAAACACACCCTTCTGCTCAACTGCGCCATCAGGACCTGGAAGAGATGTTTTCCAGTATTACCGAGGCTACCGCAATGTCTGCAATGTACGCTGCTACTCACCTCAATGGTGTAACCGCTATTATTGCTCTGACAGAGTCAGGCTTTACTGCTAAGTTAATGTCCCGTATTACATCGCACCTGCCGATATTCTCCTTATCGCGTCATTCCCACAGTCGTGACAAATCAGCACTTTATCGTGGCGTCTACCCTATCAACTTTGATTCCACCAGCGTAGAAAATCCAATAATTGAAGCTATCGAAGTGGTTAAAAAGAGTGGTCACATTAAAGCCGGTGATTTAGTCATACTAACTCACGGTGACGTTATGGAAACCGTAGGCTCAAGTAACACCTGTAAAATTATTGAAGTGCGCTAGTCACTAAAGTCTTTAATTAACGAGTCGAGAAGGTCGATATATTCATCGGCCTTCTTAATCACATTTTTACGTTGTTCCTGAGTCAAGCTTTTATACATATCCCAAAGAAATTTATTTCGCAGCTCACTGCTTTCTTCTGATTTTTGCTGAAAAGACTCACTTCTGAGTTGTTTGGGATCAAGAATTAAAGAAGACAACCTTTCTTCATCGACAGGCTGTTTCAGTAGCGCCTTTTCAAATTCGGTTATCCAATTTGCACGGTAACTTAACCAGGGCTCACGTAACCTGGGTGAGTCGCTTACCCAGCTACGCAATAACTTATCTTGCTCTGTTGTTAAGTCACCGAGGATATCTTCTAAATCTTCCTCAACTTCGGAGATGCGATCAAGACGACGTAGTATATCACTCTGTTCTTTATCTTCTTCCAGACGCTGATAACGCTCTTCCTGAGCTTCTTCCAGTTGTCTCACCAGTTGCTGGCGTTGCTTAACAGAGAGTGTCGTAAGCAAGTCGGCTTTGGACTCAATTTTTATCAGTACGTTTTCCCAAAAAGCCCACAAAGTTTCTTCAAAAGCAGCTATATCGCCTTGTGTTAACGACTTTTCCTCAACCTTATCTCGCAACGCTTTTAATTCGTTACGGTACAAAGGAAGCTGTGTTTTAGCATGCCATTGGTGAAGTTCATCGACGTTTTCTGATAGCAGTTCTTGTTGCTCACTATTTAAATCGACATAGTCCTTTACCTTCCATTCCACCAAAGTATCAGCAAACTGATAGCCTATATTGGCTGTACAGCCTGCAATAAAAGTAAGAACGGTAAGTACGCCTATCAGTCGATACATGGTCAGCTCAGAATAAGTTGTTTAATACGGTCTTTATAACTACGGCTCACTTTCAGTTTTTGACCATTTTTTAATTGTAAATGATACTCACCATTTTGCTGGTTACACAGTTTCTCGACTTGCTTTATATTGACGATAGCAGAGCGGTGAACCCGCTGGAATAACTTAGGGCTTAAATCTTGCTCCAATTCCTTCATGGTACGACGCAGTATGTGGGTCTCGTCTCCGGCATGTATACACATGTAATCACCGGCAGCATCAACCCACTTGATATCTTTAACCGCCACTCGAGTGATTTCGCCACTGTCTTTTATTGCAATGTAATCCGGATATTCGTCGGCGGTAATATTCTCCCCCGCTGATAACCGTTCCAGCAGAGTATCAGCGTCTTGCCCTGTTACCTCAGCTACAAGGCTGATTAATTTACTCTGCTGCTCGTCATTGACGTTCTGGTGCTCACTTATGACGCGTTTAACACATTCAGCTAAGCGATCATCGTCAACAGGTTTTAACAAATAATCCAATGCTCTGACTTCAAATGCTTTTATCGCATACTCATCATAAGCGGTCACAAATACCACAATAGGCAAGTCCTGCCCCTGCTCCTTAACCGCTTTCAACACTTCAAATCCGTTAAGGCCAGGCATTTGAATATCGAGGAAAATTAAATCGGGCTTTTCTTTAACAATAACTTCAACAGCCTCTCGACTGCTTTTACACTCAGGCATCAACTCCAGTTGCTCAAATTCTTTTAAACGAATAGCCAAACCTTTTCTGGCAAGTGACTCATCGTCAACAACCAAGGTTTTCAATCGACTCATTATTGATTCTCCACCATTTCGA
>JBNJGQ010000015.1:0-30607 GCA_051747845.1 Pseudomonadota bacterium | reverse complement strand
TAAAGAAAGAAGCTGTGTCTGATACCGACTTGATTGAAGCTTGTAGGGAAATGAGCGAAGGGCTTATTGATGTGGATCTGGGCTGTAACTTATTTAAAAAGCGTTTTGCTGCTGGAAAGAGAGGAAAGCGGGGTGGTTTTAGAGCAATTATCGCAGCCGCTATTGGTAAAAAATACTTTTTTCTATACGTGTTTGCGAAAAATAAAAAAGCGAATATTAGCCCTAAGGAAAAGTTGGCGTTAAAAGAGTTGGCAAAAACGTTGGTCAGTTTGGACTCATCTCAGCTAAATAGGCTTGTAGAAGATGGTGAACTTATGGAGGTAGGTGAGCTATGAGTGATATTTTAAAGTCTGTTCATCGAACAGCGAAAGGGTTGAAAAGCTCTGGAGTGATAGATAAAACGACAATGCGTCAGTTTGATGCATTATGTTTAACTAATGTTCATGAGTTTACCGCTGATCAAGTCAGAGCCTTGAGGCTTAAGTATAAATTGTCACAGCCTGTATTTGCCCAATACCTCAATGTCAGTGATAAATTGGTAAAGAAATGGGAACAAGGGGATAGCAAACCTCGGGGGGCAGCTTTGAAAATGTTGACCATCGCAGAGAAAAAGGGCTTGGAAGTTATTGCTTAAGAATAGTTTTCATATGCTCTGACGGGGTAATGACGCATTCCTGTCGTTACCGACAGCACCGTATTTTCGGTAGGTTAGTCCCTCACCGAGGAGTAGAAACTATGATTATAAAAAAACTTCGTAAAAAAAGAAGATGGTCTCAGGATCACTTGGCGACGCTCTCTGGTTTAAGTCTCAGAACAATTCAACGTGTTGAGGCTGGCCATGCGGCAAGTATGGAAACCATCAATTCGCTCTCTTCGGTATTTGAAACTGATATTACAAATTTGACCGAGGAGATTGACGTGATTGATAAAGATGCAGAAACTTGGAAAGAAACGCCGCTATGGGTTCGTATGGGTGTATGGGGAATCCGTAAGCGAAGTACTGTTTTAAAGTGGGAATTGATCTGCTTTTTCATTGGCTGTTTAGGGTTGGTTGGTGTTTATTTTCATCCTTTTCTAGTCATGTTCTTAGTATTTTGGGGCTCGGCTTATTGGTATGCTGTTTCTATTCGTTGGATTGATAGTAAGAAGTTGTGGTTGTAACGTAGATCTTTTAGCAAACATGAAAGTCACTAGAAACTCTCGTGGGAAGATAAAAAGCATTGATATCTAAATTGCCCAAATGGATTGAGTACGGTGCGTTTGTGTTGGCCTTCGTGGCTGGCTGCATCAACGCCATTGGTTTGCTTGGCTTCGAGCACCAGGCGGTGTCTCATGTCTCGGGTACAGCTACCTTATTTGGTACCAGCATGCTCACCAGCGCTTTCGAAGACATTTTGCATTTGATGGGTGTGTTGTTCTCATTTTTTGTCGGCGCAGGGCTGTCTGGCTTTTTACTGCATGGCACACGACTAAAGTTAGGCCGCCATTACGACACGGCGCTCGCGCTTGAGTCGCTGTTGATATTCGCTTCTTTTTACTTACTGTCCGAAGGTTCTATTTACGGCCACTACACGGCTTCATTAGCCTGCGGCATGCAGAACGCCTTGGCAACCACGTACAGCGGTGCCATTGTAAGAACCACACACCTTACCGGTATTTTTACCGATTTAGGCATTATGTTCGGGTCGGTCATGCGCGGCCAGGCATTCGATAAAAGAAAGGCTATATTATTTGGACTCATTATTGCCGGTTTTATTATTGGTGGAACATCTGGCGCTTATTTGTTCGCATTACTGAAGTTCCAGGCGCTGCTAGTACCCGGGGTTATCTGTCTGGGGCTGGCAGGTTTATATCGTTTGCACTACAAACGAGCTCTCGAGAAATAATACTTTATACCTCTTAAGTTAGAGGCTTATTCGAGGCTTGTAAGCCGCTGCTGATTTACCTCCTTCTGTTTTGCTCTTATAAAATCCCCTTATTGTAATTAGTGTATTCGCTATAATTTAAATAACCGGGGTGATTTTGATTTAATAAAGTAATTAATATCAACTGCTTAAATTAATTATATGTCTTTCTTATGGTTAAAAAATGGAATTCCCGTTAAGGCTTGTTAGTCCTAGCGTCGACTCTCAATTTTGCTGCGGCATGTGCCAGAAGTAGAATGAAGGATCTTTTTTTGCGTTGGAATGTGGCGACCAGGCAAGCTTTGAAGGTGATGAGAACATAGCCGTGTTCGATTCTTCAGAGTGGGCGGAGCGAGGGTTTTGTCCAGTATGCCGCTTCAAAAGAGTGATGTTTAATACTTATCTAACTGAGTCTTATAGTGTAGCTTTATAGGTTATGTTGATGTCTTTGTTTTCAAAGTGTCTGGTGGGGAGCTTAAAGCTATGCTGAGTGTGCTGTTCGTCATTATTGGGGTTTTACTTTTGACCACGGGTGGTGAAGCCCTTATTCGAGGTTCGCTGGCTGCTGCGAAGCGTATGGGCGTTTCGCCTTTGCTTAGCGGTTTACTGATTGTCGGGTTTGGTACTTCTGCCCCTGAGTTAGTGGTTTCAATTGATGCTGCTATAAACGAGCGGCCGGACATAGCTGTTGGTAACGTTGTTGGAAGTAATATCGGCAATATTCTGCTTATTCTGGGAATGTGTGCTGTAATCGCGCCTCTTGCAGTGAAGCCGCTGGTACTGCGTCGTGACGGTATTACCGTAGTTGCCGGAACAGTCTTGTTTCTGGTGCTTGTCGGGGGAAGTGCGCTGGCAAGGTTTGATGCCGCTATTTTGTTGCTGGCGCTGGCGAGTTATTTGATTTGGGCATACAGAACCGAGCGTTTCGGAAATGCACCGTCCGCAGAATTGCATAAAGCGGAGGCGCAGGAAGTGACCTCTTTACCCACAACTAAGCTCCGTATAGCAGCAGCCATTGTGTTTGGTCTGGCGTTGTTAGTTGTCGGCTCTCAGGTGCTTTTAAAAGGCGCGGTCGATATAGCCGAGTCGCTGGGTGTTTCTGAGGCCGTTATTGGGCTGACTCTTGTGGCTGTTGGCACTTCTTTACCTGAGCTTACCGTTTCAGTTATTGCGGCATTCAGACGCCATGCTGATGTGGCTATTGGCAACATTCTGGGCAGTAATATTTTTAACGTTTTGGGCATACTCGGTATTTCGGCGTTGTTACAGCCGCTGCCCGTTCATGAGCGAATACTGCAGTTTGATCAGTGGGTTATGCTCGGAGCATCACTAGTTCTGCTGCTCTTTCTTTATACTGGGCGCCGGCTCAGCAGGCTTGAAGGCGGCCTGCTTTTATTGGGGTATGTCGGCTATGTGGGGCTGAGCTTTACCGTATTCGGCGGATGACCCGATAGACTAAGGTAAAACTCGCATGGGACCACGTTTCCAGTGACTTACAGCTTAACAATCAACTTGCCTTTGTTTTCACCGGTAAAGAACAAGTTCAAGCCTTCAATGGCAGACTCCAGCCCTTCAAGAAGGTGCGAACGGTGTTTGATTTTTCCAGACATAACGTAAGGCGTTAGTTTACTGAGCAAGCTCGGAATCTCATCAAAATGATCCGGCATTGTGAAGCCCTGAATGGTCAGGCGCTTTTTAATGACCGGTATCCAGCTTGGGCCGGGGCTTGGCACTTCTTTGTCGTAGTCGGCTATCATGCCACAAACCACGACACGCCCATGGGCGTTCATGCGCTCAACTACCAGTTTCTGAATGGGGCCACCGGTGTTTTCAAAGTATAAATCTATGCCCTCAGGGGTTAGCTTGGTTAGTTGGTCGCGCAAGTCACCTGTCTTGTAATTAATGGCGCCGTCAAACCCTAGTTCGTTGACAATCCAGTTGGCTTTTTCATCGCTGCCGACAACACCAATAACTTTCAGCCCTTCGGCTTTGGCAAGTTGCCCGACAATTGAGCCGACCGAACCTGCGCCGCCGGTTACCACCAAGGTTTCACCGTTCTTAGGTTTACCAACATTAAACAGTCCTTGTGTGGCCGTCAGACCAGGTAATGCAAATACCGACAGTACTGTCTCGTCGGGCACATCGGCCTGAACTTTATTAATGCCTTGGCCGTTACTCAAAGCATATTCCTGCCAACCCATCATCCCCATAACTCGGTCACCCACGTTAAAGTCCGGGTGGTTACTCTCAACAACTTCGCCGACACCTGAGCTGCGCATAACAGTCCCCAGTTCAACTGGCGGAATATAACTTTCAGTATCCGGACTCATCCAGCCAAACATGGCAGGGTCTAGTGACATTTGTGTCTGCTTAATCAGAATTTCACCGGAACCAGCCTTTGGCAGCTCCTTTTCTACAACATCAAACACGTCGGATGAAACAGGGCCCGGCTCAGGGCGTTTAATCAGGTTAATGGCTTTATAGGTGGTCATAACGTTTCCTTGTTAGCTAATAGTTACCTTTGCCTTGGTACGGGTTAAGGCGGCTTTAGATCACTATACTTTGATTCTTGTCTATATGCCGGTTTTTGACCCATACTAGACTTAGCAAAGGGTCTAAAAAGAAGGACACAACTATGAAAAGAGTAGAAGGTAAAGTTGCTATTGTTACTGGTGGTGCATTAGGTATCGGACGGGCTGTCTGTCTTGAGTTAGCCAGAGAAGGAGCCAAGGTCGCAGTAACGGACATAGCTGACGATGAAGGACGAAAAGTTGTCGATGAGATTAAAGACTTTGGCGGCATTGCAAAGTACTGGCATATTGATACTGCCAGCGAAGATGAGGTAAGCAGTGCTTTTTCAGACATTGAGAAAGAACTCGGTTCAATAGATGTCTTAGTCAATAACGCCGGTATTGCCGGGGTAAATAAGCCGACCCATGAAATTACCAAAGACGAATGGGATAAGGTGATTAACGTTAATGTCAGTGGTGTTTTTTATTGCACTAAACACGCTATTCCGGCAATGAAAAAGGCCGGTGCGGGCAGCATTATTAACCTGTCATCAATTTACGGAATGATAGGTGCTGCCGATTTACCGCCTTATCATGCTTCTAAAGGCGCGGTCAGATTAATGAGCAAAAACGACGCACTAATTTACGCAAAAGATAAAATTCGGGTTAACTCGGTACACCCGGGCTTTATTTGGACGCCACTTGTTGAGCAGCTAGGGAAAGAGTCTGACGAAGGCGTGGATGCGTTCAGAAAGCAGTTGGATAGTTTGCACCCCATTGGCCACGTGGGTGAGTCTGAAGACATTGCTTACGGAGTGCTCTATTTGGCGTCGGATGAGTCTAAATTTGTGACCGGAACGGAATTAGTGATTGATGGGGGCTATACCGCGCAGTAAAGTCTCTTTGGGTAGTACCTGAGAAGTTAAAGGGACGAGGGAAGTCATCATGAAAGAAGTCTTAAGCGAAGCGGATAAGGTCTGGCATGAAAAGGCATCGGAGGAGGTTATCGATGCCTTACAAACGGACAAAGGCGGACTTTCTTCCGGAGAAGCTGCCGCGCGGCTTGAAGCATACGGGCCTAACCGCTTACCCGAAGCCGCAAAGCAACGCCCGCTCATCCGCTTCCTTAAGCATTTCCACAACATTCTTATCTATGTATTGCTGGGTTCTGCCTTAATAACTGCTGCATTGGGGCACCTTGCGGACACGGCTGTTATTGTTGCGGTCGTTATTGCTAATGCTGCTATTGGCTTCTTTCAGGAAGGTAAAGCAGAAAAGGCGATGGACGCTATACGCCGTATGCTGGCTTTGAAAGCGTCGGTTCTCCGAAATGGCAAACGCCACTCCGTTGAAGGTGAAGCATTGGTTCCCGGTGACGTTGTTTTGCTGGAAGCCGGGGATAAAGTTCCCGCTGATCTCCGGCTTATACAAGTGAACGGACTCCAGGTTCAGGAAGCCATACTTACCGGCGAGTCAGTTCCCGTAGAAAAAAACACTCAGCCTGTTGCAGCCAATGCCGCTATCGGCGACAGAGCCTGCATGGCCTACAGTGGCACTTTGGTAACCAGTGGCCTGGGGCGAGGCATCGTAGTGGGTACCGGAGCTGATACGGAAATAGGGCGTATCAGTGGCATGCTCTCGCGGGTTGAAACCTTAACAACACCGTTGCTTAAGCAAATGAATGCGTTTGCGCGGTGGATCACAGTTCTTATTCTGCTCATTGCTTCCGTATTACTCGCCTTTGGGTACTTTGTTGGCCATTCCAATTTCTCTGACATGTTTATGGCGGTCGTGGGCCTTTCTGTTGCAGCTATACCTGAGGGGCTTCCGGCTGTATTGACCATTACGCTTGCTGTCGGAGTGCAGGCAATGGCCCGGCGTAATGCCATTGTCAGACATTTACCGGCGATTGAAACTCTGGGGTCGGTATCGGTTATCTGTACTGATAAAACAGGGACTTTAACGCGCAACGAGATGATGGTGGCCTCTGTTGTTACGGCTGTCGATATTTTTTCAGTGGACGGTGATGGCTATGAGCCTTCGGGAGAAATCAGGCTGAACGAAGTGCCGGTGACTGAACGCGAACACCCCGTACTGGGAGAGCTGGGCCGGGCAGCTGCACTTTGCAACGATGCTTCTTTGCATAAAAATGAGGGTGAATGGAAGGTTGAAGGTGACCCGATGGAAGGGGCTTTGCTGGCAATGGCTGGAAAGCTGGGTGCCGATATTGGCAGTTATGCCGAACGGCTGGATACCATTCCTTTTGATGCCAGACATCGCTTCATGGCGACCTTGAATCATGACGCAGAAGATCAAACGTATGTTTTTGTTAAAGGCGCTCCCGAGCAGATAATATCAATGTGTGCTGAGCAGCGTACGGCGTCTGAAAGCAGCGAGAGTTTTAATGGAGGTTACTGGCATAAAAAGGCTGAGGAGATTGCAGCACAAGGGCAAAGAGTGCTTGCGCTGGCTCTCAAACCTATGAATCCAGAAGACTCGAAACTGGACTTTGCAGACGTTCAGGACGGTTTGATCATGCTGGGCCTGGTCGGCTTGATTGATCCTCCACGACCAGAAGCTATAGATGCTGTTGCAGAGTGTCATGCGGCTGGTATTCGCGTAAAAATGATTACCGGTGACCACAAAGGAACCGCAGCTGCGATTGCCCGGCAAATTGGACTGCAAAACTCAGATAAGGTCCTGACGGGAACTGAACTTGATGACATGGACGATGCTGCGTTGGCACAGGCGGTTCTGAGTACAGATATATTTGCGCGCACTAGCCCGGAGCATAAACTACGATTGGTTATGGCACTGCAGTCACATGGTATGACGGTTGCTATGACCGGCGATGGCGTTAACGATGCCCCCGCCCTGAAAAGAGCTGATGCGGGCATTGCTATGGGGCGCAAGGGCAGTGAAGCCGCTAAAGAAGCAGCAGAATTTGTGCTCGCCGATGACAACTTCGCGTCCATAGCGGCTGCCGTCAGGGAAGGGCGGACAGTCTACGATAACATCAAGAAAGTTATAAGCTGGACGTTACCGACTAACGCCGGTGAAGCATTAACCATTATTGTGGCGTTGCTGTTTGGTATGACGTTACCTATTACTCCCATTCAGATTTTGTGGATTAACCTGATAACGGCCATAACATTGGGGGTGGCACTGGCGTTTGAGCCGTCGGAAGCTAATACTATGAAGCGTCCGCCACGTCCGAGAGATGAACCTCTGCTTACCGGCGACTTGGCCTGGCACATTGTGCTTGTATCGACCTTGTTCCTGGGTGGTGTATTCGGCATGTACGCTTATGCTGTTGAGCAAGGATATTCAATTGATCTGGCACGTACTATTGCGTTGAATACTCTGGTGGTGATGGAGATATTCCACTTATTCTTCATCAGAAACATTTACAGTGCATCGCTTTCTTGGGAAAGCGTCAGAGGAACAAAGGTTGTCTGGATAACGGTGACCGGCGTTATTGCAGCGCAATTCGCTATTACTTATCTGCCTCCTCTTCAAACACTGTTTGCGACGGTTTCAGTACCCTTTATAGATGGTGTGATTATCGTTGCCGTTGGTGTTGTACTGTTTGCAATTATAGAGACAGAGAAGCGTGTTCGTTTACACTTACGCAAGACTTACAATTAAAAAGTTATAACTTTCAAAAGCACAAAGGGACTTATCTTGGCTCTATGGAAAGTAAGTTACTGGCAATAAAATGTCCGCAGCAGTAACAGGGCTTTTCTCAAAGTAGAAATAGGCCTATTCTAGGTTTATACAACTTATTAACTTAAGGTATCTTTTTGCGAAACCTTCTTGTTACTGCTTTTCTGTTATTAGCTGCGGCGCCTTTAATGGCACAGGATAAAACACTCAAAGTGGGTGTGTATCATAATCCGCCAAAAATTATGTTCGATGAATACGGGAAGTTAAGCGGTATTCATGGTGAGCTATTAACGGTGATTGCCGAGCGTCACAATTGGCAACTATTGCCTGTTGAATGCGATTGGGAGCAATGCCTGACGTTTTTGCAGCAGGGTAAAATAGATACTCTTCCGGACGTTGCCAAAAATGATACCAGGGCTCAGTGGGCTAAATTTCATGAAGAAGCTGCGCTGCTAAGCTGGTCGCAACTTTATGCTGCAAAAAATGAAAAGATTACCAGCCTGCTTGACCTAAATAGTAAGCGAGTTGCAGTTTTGAAAGGTTCGGTACAGGAAGCCTATCTACAGAAACTGATTGAAAGCTTTGAATTAAAAAGCGAGCTTTATCCAGTAGAAAGTTTTAACGAAGGCTTTGATGCTGTGTTCATGGGCAAAGCGAACGCAGTCGCTACCAATCAGTTTTTCGGGAACCAACAAGTAGCTGACCGAAGCGTTCAAATGACGCCTATCATGTTCTTACCTAGTGAACTCTTTTTTGCGGTATCTGAGCAAGCGGGTTCAGACATTCCAACGACAATAGACAGCGAGCTAAAGCGCTTAAAAGCTGACGAAAATTCCGTTTACTACCAGATAATTGAGCGCTGGAGCTCGCAGCAAAAAGAAGTCAGTGTTCCTTTCTATGTGTGGTGGATAATAGCATCACTGGCTTTACTTACAGCTGGCGTTCTGTTTTTCAATCAGCTATTGAGACGAAAGGTCGCGGACAAAACGAAAGCCTTAGCTCAAAGCAAGTATCGTTTAAATACTATTCTAGATAGCGTTGAGGCCTATATTTACATTAAGGACAAAGACCTTAGGTATCAGTATGCGAACTGGCAAGTTTTAAAAATGTTCGATCTGGAGTCGGAAGAAGTTGTCGGCAAAACTGATTACGATCTGTTCGATAAAGATACGGCAGATCAGCTGAAAAGTTATGACTGCAAAGTGTTAGAAAGTGGCCAAAGATTGGCTCAGTTAGAAGTAAAGAAACTACCAGGCAAAAAGGATCTTCATCAATTCTGGTCGGTTAAAGTCCCTCTCTTTGACTCTAAAAACCAAGCGATTGGCTTGTGCGGTATCTCTTCCGATATCTCCGAATATCAGAGCATGAAAGAAGAAATCCAGTCTTTGGCGTATTTTGATCCCTTAACCGGACTCGCTAATAGGCGCTTTATGCTTGAGCGTTTGAATGAAGAATTTCAAGACTATCAAAGTGGTGGAAAAGACGGTCTTTTGGTCATGCTCGATATTGATCAGTTTAAAAAGATTAATGATAGCTACAGTCATGATGTGGGCGATGAGCTACTAATTTTATTTGGACAACGACTGGAATCCCAGCTACTTCAAGCAGATAACGCGGGGCGTTTGGGCTCTGATGAGTTTATGGTTCTGTTGAAAAGCGTGAAAGGGCTAAACTTAAAAGAAGACAGCAACCTACGTACTCGGTTGCAGTCACTTTTAGAGCGGCTAAGTGAACCCTATTGTTTGGCTGGGCAAGTTGAACCAATGACGGTCAGTATGGGGGTTACTTTATTTTCAGATGCAGGGAATATTGCTGATTTACTTCAGGCGGCTGATTTAGCGCTACTGCAGGCTAAGGAAACGAATGCCTCAAAACTGCAATTTTTTAATGCCGGTATACAACGAGAATTTAACTATAGGCAAAAGCTTACACTGGCCTTGCGAAAAGCAGTGGATAACGAGTCATTAGAGGTTTATTTACAGCCTCAGTATCACAGAGCTGAGCCGGGCTCTCCAATAACACGTTTAGGTTATGAGGCATTACTTCGTTGGCGGGATGACGAGTTAGGGAGGGTGTCGCCGGCAGAGTTTATTCCTTTAGCAGAAAGTCAGGGGCTGATGCCGAGTCTCCATCGTCTAGTTCTAACTCAGGTTTTCAAAGCTATCCCGAAACTGCAAGACGCTGAAAAACGCTCTGATATTCAAGTAGCGATTAATGTCAGCGCAAGTCAGTTTAAACACACCGACTTTGTGGCAGAAATTGAGAGGCAGCTAACAGAATCTGGGCTGTCGGGTAGCACCCTGGAAGTTGAAATAACCGAAAGTTTGCTCATTGATGATATTGAGCATACCGCTGGTATTATGAACCAATTGAAAAAACTGGGTGTGACTTTTGCGCTTGATGACTTTGGTACCGGATATGCGTCTTTGGGTTACTTAAAAAGCTTACCGCTTAATCGCCTGAAAATTGATCAGTCTTTTGTTTTTGACTTGTCTTCAAGTAACGACAGCAATGATACAGCGATAGTCCAAACTATCATTATACTTGGCAAAAGCCTGGGCATGGACGTAATAGCAGAAGGTATAGAAACAGAAGAGCAACTGAAAAAACTTGAAGAGTTAGGTTGCCATCAGTTTCAAGGCTATTATTTTGCCCGGCCAGAACCTGTGAGTTTTTGGACATCCAGTGAGAACGATTAAGTTATGCTGATATCCTTTCTTTGTAACTCTATTGTGGTTGGTTTGGCGGTTATTTTTCATTACGAAGCGCTAAACCGGATAGGCTGGCTTATTACCCATATGAGAATGTTCAGCCAAATTCGACTGATGTTTGGGGTAATGCTTGCCATTATCGCTCACACGATTGAGGTTGCTATTTTTGCTGTCGCTTATTACCTCATGCATCACGAACAAGGGTTCGGCACCTTAGTGGGAAACTTTGACGGCAGCTTGTTAGATGCCTTGTATTTTTCTTTTACGGTTTTTACTACGGTGGGTTTCGGTGATATTGAACCATCAGGCACCTTAAGGTTTTTAACCGGTGTTGAGGGCCTAACGGGACTGGTTTTAATTACCTGGACGGCTTCTTTCCTGTATGTCGAAATGCAGCGTTACTGGCACCGGTAATTGAAACATTTGCTAACAGAAGCCTGCTTCTATAACGCCGCTAAGCGGTGTATCTTTATGGTTAAGGCACGGCAGCTTGGAAAACAAAACTGATGATGCAGGAAACATTAAAAATTTTGGTAGTGGATGACGATGCGCGGCTTCGAAGCTTGTTGGAGCGTTATCTTACCGAGCAGAACTTTCAGGTACGAGTCGCACAGGACTCGGAGCAAATGGACCGTTTGCTGACCCGGGAAAATTTCAATTTACTGGTCTTAGATCTGATGCTGCCGGGTGAAGATGGACTGTCTATTTGTAAACGTTTACGCAGTGAAGGTAACAACCTGCCGGTTATTATGTTGACCGCCAAGGGCGATGAAGTTGATCGTATTATCGGCCTGGAGCTGGGGGCTGACGACTATTTGGCGAAACCTTTTAACCCTCGTGAATTGCTGGCGCGGATAAGAGCCGTATTGCGCCGTCGCGGTACCGAAGTGCCGGGAGCACCTTCGCAGGAAGATCAGGAAGTCACTTTTGGCCAGTTCAGACTGAATCTGGGAACTCGTGAGATGCTTCGTGGCGACACACCAATGCCACTGACCAGCGGTGAGTTTGCAGTGCTGAAGGCCTTAGTCAGCAATGCCCGCCAGCCGCTTTCCCGCGATAAACTAATGCACTTGGCACGTGGTCGTGACTACAGCGCACTGGAACGCTCTATTGATGTTCAGGTGTCACGTTTACGTCGCATGCTGGAAGTTGACCCGACCAAGCCGCGTTATATTCAAACGGTCTGGGGCTTAGGTTATGTATTTGTGCCGGATGGTCAACTGAAGTCCTGATGAAATTATTTCCCAAGTCAGCGTTTGCCCGCACGGTTGCGCTGCTGGCCCTAGTATTGCTTATTAACCAACTCGTTTCTTACGTGATGGTGAGTAACTATGTTGTAAGGCCTTCTATTGAGCAAATTAATGAGCTGGTGGCTAAGCATATCCGCACCATGTTTATACCCCGTCAGCATTCAGCTGAAACCGAACGGGAGCTGATGTCTTATTATACGGAGGCCACCGGCATAGAAGTGTTTAATGACACTGAAGCCGAGCAACAGGGCTTGGGCAACTCCACCTATTATGGCTATTTGTCGGATGACATGAGCGACATGCTGGGTGGGGAGGCACAAGTTCGGGTTGCTCAGGGGCAGAAGTTTTACCTTTGGGTCAAGCCGCCCCGTGCGCCCGATTTTTGGATACGTGTTCCGTTAGATAGCATGCAGCGCGGACAATTTTCGCCGCTGGTGATGTACCTGGTGTTAATTGGCTTATTGAGCGTGTTCGGCGGTATGCTGTTTGCTAACTGGCTGAACAGGCCACTAAAAGCGCTTGAAGAATCGGCGCGCAGAGTAGGGCGGGGAGAGTTTCCTGAACAGTTGCCTGAAAAAGGCGCAAACGAAATTATGGCTGTAACCCGGGCTTTTAACCAAATGTCGCGCGGTATTCGTGAGCTCGAAAACGACCGTAACCTGCTAATGGCGGGGGTTTCCCATGACTTGAGAACGCCACTTACGCGCATTCGTCTGGCCGCAGAAATGATGCCGCAGGAAGATGGTTCTTTGGCTCAGGGCATCGTTGAAGATATCGATGACATGAATGACATCATTGATCAGTTTATTGATTATGTCCGTCTCGATCAGCAGGAATGCAGCAGTAAAGAGTCTCTTAACGAACTCATTGAGCAAACAGTAGCGAATGTGCCAGACAACTGGACGAAGCAGTTTGAACTTGATTTAGGCACGTTGCCTTTGGTTTGGTTGCGTCCGTTATCGATGAAGCGAGTTATTATTAACTTGCTGGAAAACGCTGAGCGTTACGGTAAGCAGCGGGTTGTCGTCAGCTCTGGTCACGATAAAAAGCAGAAACGGGTCTGGTTCCGGGTAACCGATGACGGCCCTGGTATTCCCGAGGAACAACAAGAGAAACTCTTTGAGCCTTTCACTCAGGGTGATAAAGCGCGTGGTGGCGTAGGTTCTGGGCTTGGGCTGGCAATTATTAAGCGTATTGTTGACCGTCACGACGGCAATATAAAACTACAAAACCGCCCGGAAGGCGGTTTGTGTGTCCGAATTGAACTGCCGCTGTATCAGCAACGGCAGTAATCTGGTTTATTGCAACAAGCGGTTAATGCCATTTAATGCGGCAACGCGGTACGCTTCAGCCATGGTTGGATAGTTAAAGGTAGTATTGACGAAGTAGTCGATGGTGTTGCCACCGTTTTTCTGCTCCATAATAGCCTGACCAATGTGTACAATTTCTGAAGCCCGCTCGCCAAAGCAATGAAGGCCCAGAAGTTCTCTGGTTTCACGGTGGAATAACAGTTTCAGGCAACCCACATCGGCTCCAGATATTTGCGCCCGGGCAAGATGTTTAAACTGAGCGCGGCCAACTTCATATGGAACTTTCATCTCAGTCAGTTCTTCTTCGGTTTTACCCACTGAGCTGATTTCCGGAATGGTG
Source organism: Pseudomonadota bacterium (assembly GCA_051747845.1). GTDB lineage: Bacteria > Pseudomonadota > Gammaproteobacteria > Enterobacterales > Alteromonadaceae > Idiomarina. The sequence continues at coordinate 16,916 of JBNJGQ010000015.1, read as the reverse complement.
TAAATACCGGTCGGAATGTCACTCACCAGCACTTTGTCACAGTTGCCGTTAATAATGGCTGATGCACAGATGCGGCCCTGATCGTAAGCAGCACTAGCCAGGCTTGGGTAGCCAATAATATCGCCAACCGCATAGATGTTCTCTACCGCAGTCTGGTAATTATCATCGACTTCCAGCTGTCCACGGTAGTTAGGCTCAAGACCAACCGTCTGACAGTTCAGCTCTTCAATGTTACCGGAACGGCCATTAGCAAAAAGTAGACAATCAGCGGCCATGGTCTTGCCGGACTTGGTTTTCAGAACGACTTTATCGTCATAGCCAGTAATGGTGTCATATTCTTCGTTATGGCGGATGACGACGCCGCTGTTGCGCAAGTGATAGCTGAGCGCATCGGAAATTTCGGCATCCAGAAAAGACAGCAACCGCTCGCGCTGATTAACGAGGTCCACTTTAACGCCCATTCCGCGGAAAATACTGGCGTATTCACTGCCAACTACGCCGGCACCATAAATTAAGATGGTTTTAGGTTCGTGTGACAATGACAGAACCTTGTCTGAGTCGTAAATGCGCGGATGTGAAAAGTCGACGTCCTCGGGATTATAAGGTCGGGAACCCGTTGCTATAACCACGTGCTTTGTTATTAAGTCATCGACAGAGCCATCTAGCTTAGTTACCCGAATACGGTTCTTATCTAAAAATGACGCTTTACCGTGTACCACGGTGACATCATTGCGGTCGTAAAACGAACTGCGCAGCTTGACCTGTTTTCGGATAACCGATTCGGCGTAGTGCAATATGTGGCTGAAAGTCATGCCGCTTTGCCAGCCTGGGCCGGAGAATAGCGGGTTGTTATTGTACTCAATTAAACGGCTGACAGAGTGCCGTAAGGCTTTTGAGGGAATGGTTCCCCAGTGAGTACAGCCGCCGCCAAGAGCTTTATGTTTTTCTACAATGGCAACGTTGTAGCCGCTTTTGGCCAGTTGCATAGCAGCGCCTTCGCCGCCGGGGCCAGTACCGATGACAACCACATCGTATTCAGTTTCGGTTTCAGGCTTTATTGCAGTCATATTACTCGCTTCACTACCGGTGGACGGGTTTTAGATAGTAGCACTCTATAAGAAAAGCGTAAATTGACACTGTTTTCTGTGCGCAGAGTCGTTATAGTAAAGAGAGACAATGACTTGGACCTGTCGTATGAGTAAAGAAAAACAAGTCCCGCAAATTTTATCCCGTCGCGTTGTTGCGCAAAGCAGGCTAATGCGTGTAGAAGCGGTTGATCTTAAGTTCAGCAATGGTGAGCAGCGCCAGTTTGAGCGTATGAAAGGCAGTGGCCGTGGTGCGGTAATGATTGTTCCCTGCATTGACGATGACACCTTATTGCTTATTCGAGAGTACGCAGCAGGCCTGCATGACTATCAGCTAGGCTTTCCCAAAGGGCTTATCGACCCGGGTGAAACACCAGAAGAAGCAGCACAGCGCGAGTTGAAAGAAGAAGTTGGCTACGGTAGTCACCAGCTTGAGTTTCTAATGGAATTGAGTCTTGCGCCTCAGTTCTTCTCCGCAAAAATGAGTGTGTTTGTTGCCCGTGATTTATACCCTGAGAGCTTGCCGGGCGATGAGCCTGAGCCGTTGGAAAAGGTCACCTGGTCTATGGGCGACATTAATAATTTATTGGCTCAGCCAGATTTTTCAGAAGCCCGGAGTGTTGCTGCGCTGTTAATGTTGTTGCGTAATCAGGGTGAGGGCCGGTAGTGGCAGAAACCATGCTGAATCGACTGAAAGAAATTGCGATAGAAGCCGGTGGCGTTATTTTGTCCATGTACGAAAGACGCGACTATAGTACTGCAGAAAAGACCGATGACTCACCCGTTACTACCGCTGATATTGTCGCCAGCGAGCTGATAGAAGACCGGCTTAAACAATCCTTTCCGGGCATTCCTGTTATTTCTGAAGAAAGTGAGCACCAGGACTATAACGAGCGCCGTCAGTGGAAGGCCTATTTCATTATCGACCCTATTGACGGAACTCAGGAGTTTATTGCCCGCTCGGGTGACTTTGCCGTAAACATTGCTTATGTGGAACACAATGAACCTGTTATTGGTGTTATTTTCTGGCCGGTAGGTGAAGCGCTTTATTACGCGCAGAAAGGGCTAGGAGCTTTTAAACAGGACGCCACAGAAAGCCGCCGGTCTATTAATGTCCGTAAGTTTAATGACCCTAAGACCGACCCTATTATTATTGCCATTAGCCGTCGCCAGGCTCGGGAGTCGGTGCTGAACCGCCTTCAAACTGAACGTGATGTCCAGCCTCTGCCAACCGGAAGCTGTTCACTAAAAGCCTGCTTCATTGCCGAAGGCAAAGCCGATTGCTTTTTACGGCTGGGTCCAACCGGCGAGTGGGATACGGCTGCTTCCCAGGTGATTGTGGGCGAAGCCGGAGGGCGTATCGTTAACGAAAACTTTGAGCCAATTACCTACAACCGAACGGTCAGTTTGCTGAACCCTAATTTTCTGGTTTTGGGCGACCAAAGCGTCCCATGGGACGAGATTTTCATTGCTCGCCAGGCTCGCTTCCGGTAACACTGTTTTTATCGACAATATCAACGCTTTCGTGTAATTCGGAGAAAACAATAACGGCCTCGCCGGACTTTAATCGTCGCTTCAGTTGCTCGACTTTTGTGTCGAAACTGAGTTCCTGACTGCCGTAATCTGTTCCTTCTCTCAGTACTACGGATTCGAGTAAATTATTCAGTGTTTCCTGATCCACTTCTTGCCAGGGAATAATCATTTGCCCTCCGCTTGCTGTAGCGCTTCGGTTAGCTCTGCCAGCTCTTCTTCCGCTGTCATCCAGACGTTCTCTTGTTGTTGTAAGTCTTTCTGTGCTTGCGCCTGCTGGTCTAATAGTTTCTGTAACCTAGCTTTGTTGGCGTCCTCATACAGACTGCTGTCGCTGAGTTGTTCATGAATATCGGCTAACTTCAGTTCCAGTGCATGAATGCTTTTTTCTGCTTTCTCTATTTGTTGGCGCAAAGGTTTTGTCTTTTGTCGTGCTTCGGCTTCTTTGCGTTTTTGTTGTTTGCGATCGTCGCGCTGACGTGTGGCGGGTTGCTCGCTGCGTTTGTCATTTGCCGCCTGTTGCTGCAGCCAGTCATGGTAAGCCTCTAAATCGCCGTCGAAGGTTTCTGCTTTACCATCGGCAACCAGACAGAACTCATCAACCGTAGTGCGTAATAGATGTCTGTCGTGCGAAACCACAATTAGCGCACCTTCGTATTCCTGCAAAGCCGCAACCAGCGCATCGCGCAGACCTAAATCGAGGTGGTTGGTTGGCTCATCTAAAAGTAACAGGTTAGGGCGCTGATAAATAATAAGGGCTAAAGCCAGTCGCGCTTTCTCACCACCCGACATGGGTTCGACTGAGCGGGTTGCCTGATCTCCGGAAAAGCCAAAGTTACCTAAAAAGTCACGTAGCTTTTGTTCACTGGCTTGTTTGTCAATGCGCTGTAAATGCAGCAGAGCTGAGGCTGCCAGGTCCAGTGTTTCCAACTGATGCTGTGCAAAATAACCAATACTGAGCCCTGGGTTAACCAGTCGCTCGCCGGCCATAGGTTCCAGCTCACCCGCCAGCAGCTTAATCAGTGTCGATTTACCGGCTCCGTTACGGCCGAGCAACCCTAAGCGGGTACCTGGCACCAGGTTGAGCTTAATTTTTTCCAGAATAGTAGTGTCACCGTAGCCCGCTTTGGCGTCGCGAAGCGTTAGCAGCGGATTAGGTAACTTTTCCGGCGTCAGAAAGTGAAAGTCGATGCCGCTTTCGGCGCGAAGTGGCGCCTGGTTTGGTAATTTTTCAATGGCTTTTAAACGGCTTTGTGCCTGTTTGGCTTTGCTGGCTTTATAGCGAAACCTATCAACGTAGGCCTGCAAATGTTGGCGCATCACCTGTGCTTTTTCGTACTCACTTTGTTGCTGGGCCATGTGCTCTGCACGCTGGCGCTCAAACTGAGAGTAATTACCGCGGTAGCTGTTGAGTTTTTTATGCTCAATGTGAACAATGTCGGTGGTTACAGAGTCGAGAAAATCACGGTCGTGCGATATCAGTAACAGCGTTCCGGCGTATTGCTTTAGCCAGCTTTCCAGCCAGAAAATCGCATCAACGTCTAAGTGGTTGGTTGGCTCATCCAGCAGCATTAAATCGGCCCGGGCTATCAGTACTTGTGCCAGGTTAAGGCGCATACGCCAACCACCGGAAAACGCTTTCACCGGTTGTTGCAGCTGTTCCTGAGTAAAGCCAAGGCCGGCCATTAAACTGGCCGTTCTGGGCTGAATGTCGTAGGCGCCAATTGCGGCGAGTTTGTCATGACAGTGCGCAATAGCTTCACCATTATTGTCGGCCTCGGCTTTGGCTAGTTGCGCCTCTAGCTGACGGAACTCGGCGTCACCGTCCATCACGTAGTCAATGGCTGACTTATCGAGTGCCGGAGTGTCCTGCGCTACGCTGGCTATGCGCCAGTCGGCGGGTAAATGTATGTTACCGCTGTCGGCACTCAGCTCACCACGTAGCATGGCAAACAGCGAGGACTTGCCGCAGCCATTGCGGCCTACCAGGCCAACGCGGTGTCCCGAGAATACTTGTAAGTCACTGTCTTCAAATAAAACATCACCGCCACGCAACAAGGTGATAGCTTCAGCACGGATCATAAACTACTCTTCATTTTGTACAGCTGTTCAGCTGCGGTATCATAGACATGTTCTGCTCACAATTCTAACACAGGAGCTGTTGTGGCTAGAGAAAAGAAGCGATTTATTGCCGGGGCAGTCTGCCCTAAATGCGATGCCATGGACACGCTCATGCTTTTTATCGAAAACGATATCGAACAAGTTGAGTGTGTGCAATGTAAGCACCGGTTTAGCGAGCCGAAAGAGCAGGGTGGTGGTAGTCAGCGTCAGTTTGACCAGGTCATTGGCGTATTTAAGCCAGACTAACGCACTATTGGGGGAGGCATTATGACAAACACCGACGGTAGCCGCTATGAGAACTGCCTTTATCGTGTTGAGCAATTGCAGAAAGGCGAAAAAAAGGCAGCTGAAGCCAGCGCAATGAATATGATGCAGTTGATGTCAGCGGCCGGTAAAGCGGTTTTCAAACAGTTGCAAAGGCACTTCCCGGCACCGGCGCGCATTGCAGTATGTTGCGGTGAGGGCAATAACGGTGGCGATGGTTACATTGTTGCCCGACTGGCTCAGGAAGCGGGGTATCAGGTGCAGGTATTTGCCCTAAAGCCCAATGCAGAACTTTCAAGCCCCTTAGAGTCTGATGCGCATCGGGCACGATTCGCCTGGCGGGAGCAGGGAGGCAACGAAAAAAAACTGCTTGATTGCGTGCCTGAGCAGTTTGACGTTGTGGTAGATGCCCTGTTTGGTGTTGGACTGAATCGCGCTCTCGAGGGAGACCCGGTGACCTGGGTGCAGCACGTCAATGCCAGCTCCACACCTGTGATCTCAGTTGATGTGCCCTCTGGTTTAAATGCAGATAACGGCCATGTGCCAGGTGCTGCCGTGCGCGCCCACCTAACGGTCAGTCTGGTAGCATTAAAGCGCGGTTTACTTACAGGTAAAGCGCAGAATCATACTGGGGAACTGGTTTTAGAGGACTTAGGTATTGGCGAAACCTTTAAGCAGCAAAATGAAGCAGACTGGTTTCGTGTAGATGCCGGAGGCTTAGGTAATTGGCTACCGGCCCGGCCGCGCTGTACTCACAAAGGCGAGCAGGGCCATGTGCTTATTGTGGGTGGACAACCTGGTATGTCAGGGGCGGTGATACTGGCTATGAAGTCGGCCTTGCGGGCAGGTGCCGGAAAAGTTTCTGTGGCTTGCCATCCCGATGTACAAGCAATTGTTGCAGCGGCACAGCCTGAAGCTATGGTGCACTCTATTCGGGATGAAGATACCTTAAAACCGTTGTTACGTGATGCATCGGCGATTGCTCTTGGTCCCGGGTTAGGGCAAAGCCGTTGGAGTCACGATGTATTTTCACAAGTGATGAAGGCGGATGCATTGAAAGTGATAGACGCCGATGGGTTGAATTTACTGGCAAGTTATCCGGCCCGGTCGTCAAAGTTATTGCTGACTCCACACCCGGGAGAGGCGGCCAGGTTACTGCAAACGACAGCCGATGAAGTGGAAGCTGACAGGTTTTTAGCGGTAACACAGCTACGCGAAAAATATGGCGCTCAAGTTTTGCTTAAGGGGGCTGGCTCGCTGCTGGTTACCGATCGCGGGAGATGCCTGATTGACAGAGGTTCACCGGCAATGGCGTCGGGTGGTATGGGTGATTTATTAACGGGGTTGATAAGCGGCTTGCTAGCTCAAAGAATGGCTCCGGCACAAGCATTAATCGCAGGGGCCCTATGGCATGCCATGGCTGGTGAAGAAGCAGGAAAAGATGGCGAACGGGGAACCTTAGCCTCTGATTTGTTGCCCTATATACGGCGGTTGGTGAATGGATATGGAAGGGACGATGACTGAGGTACACCACTGTAAACTAGCAAATGAAGTTGAAACACTGGCGCTTGCGAAGAAATTTTCAGAAGTTTTACAAGCTCCCTTGGTGGTCTATCTGAAGGGAGAATTAGGTGCTGGTAAGACGGCCTTTTGTCGTGGCGTTATTCAGTCCTTAGGCCATTGTGGCGCGGTAAAAAGTCCCACCTACACCCTTGTAGAACCTTATCAGTTGCAGGGATGGCGCATTCACCATTTTGATTTGTACCGGCTGGCTGATCCGGAAGAGCTTGAGTACATGGGAATTCGTGATTATTTTGCCGAAGATACGCTAAACTTTATAGAATGGCCTGATAAAGGCTATGGCTGGCTACCGGGGGCGGACATAGAGATCCGAATCGAGTATGCTGGCGAAGGACGTAAAATAACTTTCAGTGCGCTAACTGAAGCCGGACAAAGAATAATTAAAACATTATGATGCAGCGATTTTGGGTGTTTTTGTTTGCTTGTGTTCCTCTGTGGGCATGGGCCGACAACAGTGTAGACAGTGTACGTGTGTGGCCATCTCCGGATAAAACGCGGGTGGTGTTTGACCTGTCTGATACACCGGACTATTCCTATTTTACCCTTTATCAGCAAAAACCTTATCGACTGGTAATTGATTTCAACAATACGTCGCTAAAAACTGATTTGAATAATTTGGGCAAAGATTCTTTGCTGGTTGATAAAATACGCACCAGCTCGCCCAAAAACACCAACAGTACCCGCATTGTCATTGAACTGGATTCAAAAAGTGACGCGAGCCTGTTTACCCTTCCTGCCAACGAGTCTTACAAAGATCGTTTAGTAGTGGACTTACCGGGTAAATCGATAGAGCGCAGCGGGCCAGCAAAGTCTGTTTCTGAACTGAAAGACAGGCGAGTAACTGTCGCTATTGACGCCGGCCATGGTGGTGATGACCCTGGATCTATTGGTCCACGCGGAACCTTCGAGAAACACGTCGTTATTCGAATTGCGCGGGCACTGGCTAAGCTGATTAACGATGACCCGGGTATGCAGGCTTATTTGATTCGTACTGGTGATTACTACGTGGGCCTTAATGAACGCCCGCAGAAGGCCTGGGATGCCAAAGCCGATTTTTTCGTTTCGATTCACGCTGATGCTTTTCATTCACCTCAGCCCAACGGAGGCTCCGTCTGGGTGCTATCAAAACGCCGGGCGGATTCCGAAGTGGGTCGTTGGCTGGAAAACCGCGAACAACAATCGGAATTACTGGGCGGGGTAACGGACATTCTCAGCAAAAATGGACACGAACCGTATTTGGCAGAAACCTTACTGGACATGTCAATGGATAGCTCTATTGCCGGTGCCTATAGTGCGGCAAAACACATTATTGATGAAATGTCAGCAGTAACCAAAATGCATAAGCGCACACCACAGGCTGCGAGCCTGGCTGTGTTAAAGTCACCGGATAAACCGTCATTACTGGTAGAAACCGGGTTCATTTCTAACCCCAGGGAAGAGCAGCTGCTAACCAGTAATGCCCACCAGCAAAAATTGGCTCGAGCGCTTTATAACGGTATTCGCCGTTATTTCGTCAGTAATCCAATCGACAATACTTACTTGGCCAATCAGAGCAGCTTTACCTATACCGTGAAGTCGGGTGACTCATTGTCTGTGCTGGCGCAGCGTTATAACACTACCGTCAAAGCCATTAAATCTGAAAATAGTCTGGCCAGTAATACGCTCAAAATTGGTCAAAAGCTGACGATTCCGAGTCGCTGATGGCTATTCAGCAGTTACCCATTGAGCTTGCGAACCAAATTGCTGCTGGTGAGGTGGTCGAGCGCCCTTCGTCCGTGGTTAAAGAGTTAGTTGAAAATGCGTTGGATGCCGGTGCAACGCAGTTAGTACTGGATATAGAGCAGGGTGGTAGCAAGCGAATAAGAATTCGTGATAACGGCTGCGGTATCGTTAAGCAGGAACTGACACTGGCATTAAGCCGCCACGCCACCAGCAAAATTAAGAGCCTGGAAGACCTGGAACATATTGGCAGCCTTGGCTTTCGTGGTGAGGCTCTAGCCAGTATAAGTTCGGTTTCCCGCTTGCGTTTAATATCAAAACCGCCGGAGCAGGAAGAAGCGTGGCAGGCCTGGGCCGAAGGCCGGGATATGCAGGTGAATATTGAGCCGGCGGCTCACCCCGATGGCACCACGGTTGATATTCAGGACTTATTTTTTAACACGCCGGCAAGACGTAAGTTTCTACGTACGGAAAAAACTGAGTTCAGTCACATAGATGAAGTCATAAAGCGTATTGCATTGAGCCGTTTTGAAGTTGGATTTCAACTGAATCATAATGGCAAATCAGTGCGCATGTTCCCGCAGGCGCTGAGCGAAAAACAACAGTTACAGCGGCTGGCAAAAATTTGTGGTGGCGGCTTCGCTGAACAGGCTTCGACTATCGATGCGGTGGACGGAGATTTTCATTTAAGCGGGTGGCTTGTTCCGCCTGAGCATTGCCGGCACCAGGGCGATATTCAGTATTTTTTCGTAAACGGTCGCATGATGCGGGACAAGCTGTTGTCGCATGCAGTACGCCAGGCGTATGAAAAGTATTTGCCGAACGAGCGGGTTCCTACTTTTGTACTCTATTTTGAATTGCCGTCAGAGCAGGTGGATGTGAATGTGCATCCGGCCAAACACGAAGTGCGTTTTCATCGCCAGCGGCAAGTTCACGACTTTATTCTGACGCGTATTGAGCAGGCTTTGATGCAGTTGGTTGCAACAGATAACCCGCAATCTGCTGTGAGTCATCAGCATCATTATGGGTCACAAGAACGCCCGTCAGGACAAACGTCGTTTCCTTCCGGTAGAGCTTCAGGCGGAAGTGTCTTAGGTGAAAGAAAAGTGTCAGGTTCGTTGTTGCCGAATGCTGCCCGTGTTCAAAATACTATCAGTAGCGGACAACCCCAGGCAGAGCAGCCCGGAGCGGTAAAAGCTGAAGAAAACTGGCGGGTCCTTACGGTTTTTAATGGTGTTTACGCGCTTATTCGAAATGAACAAAGCCTGGCTTGGCTAAATCTCGCAAAAGTGCATACCGAATGCGTTGCTCAAAAACTGGTTCAACAACTGCAGGACGGGCTCAATGGCCAGCCCCTGCTAGTACCTGTGGCAGTTAATTTAGCGAATTTACCGGGTCCGGCAAGTCAGTGGCCGCAACAGGAGTTGAATCAGTGTGGCGTAGTGTATAAGTGCCAGCGCGAACAGGTCATTATTGAGCAAATGCCTGAAATGCTGCGTCAGGGGAATGTGGTTAGTGGCTTTATCGAGTTATTGAAGTTACTGACAGAAGGCGCTGAAACTGAGGAGTTGGCCAGTTGGCTTGCGCAATTTGCGGGCCTTGAGTCATACAGCCTCACTCAGGCTGAGCATTGGCTTCTCCAATGGCGTTCACAGCTTTATGAAGCGCCCGGTGTACTGCAGCGGTTGCCGCTGCCAGGAGAAAGCAGTGCATAGTAAGGACGCTGTTATTGCTATTTATGGACCGACGGCATCGGGAAAAACGGCGCTGTCGCTCGCTTTGTGCAAGCATCTGGACTGCGAAATTATTTCTGTGGATTCAGCACTGATATACCGCGATATGGATATTGGTACAGCTAAACCCAGCGCAGAAGAGCAGGCTCAAGTTCCTCATCATTTACTGGATATTCGTGACCCGGCTGAAACTTATTCCGCGGCCGATTTCCAAAAAGATGCTTTGGCATTAATTGAAGACATTCAGCAACGTGGCAAAGTACCTTTGTTGGTTGGCGGCACCATGTTGTATTTCAAAGCCTTGCTGGAAGGACTCTCGCATTTACCTGAATCTGATGCGAACGTGCGTGAAAGACTTTCGGCGGACTTGCATGAAAAAGGCTTAGCTGAGTTACACAAACAACTGCAACAAGTGGATCCGGTAAGTGCTGAGCGCATTCACCCAAATGACCCACAGCGGATTATTCGCGCGCTGGAAGTGTATGAACTTGCGGGTAAAAGCCTGACGGAGCTTACGCGAGAACGTTATGGTCAGCTGGATAAGCCTATTTACCAGTTTGCAGTGGCCCCGGCCGAGCGGCATGTTTTACACGAGCGTATTGAGCAGCGTTTTGATCAGATGCTGGCGCAACCTTTTGAAGAGGAAGTTAACAAGCTGTTTGACCGCGATGATCTGCACCCGGACCTTCCATCCATACGCAGCGTCGGTTATCGTCAAATGTGGCAGTACCTTGCAGGTGAACTCAGCTATGATGAAATGCGCGAGCGCGGCATTATAGCGACACGGCAGTTGGCAAAGCGCCAAATGACATGGCTACGAGGCTGGCCTGGTATTCATTGGCTGACTACAGGCGATACCGACATGGAAGCCAAAGTAATGAGCGTAATACAGCAGCCGGCAAAGAAATTTGAGAGTCAGGATTGAAATACGAGGTTTAAGCCCGCAGATCCAATTCCTGACTAAATGAGTAATTCTTAACGTTTTTCTTATTGCAAAAATTCTTTACTGGTCTAGTGTGTCTTTACAGGTGACTGCAAATTGGCAGTCCTGTGGCTTACTGTTTACACATTGGATATTAATAACGATAAAAAGGAATCCAAGATGGCTAAGGGGCAAACTTTACAAGACCCATTCTTAAATGCGTTACGTCGTGAGCGCATACCAGTATCTATATACTTAGTTAATGGCATTAAATTACAGGGGCAAATTGAGTCTTTTGATCAATTCGTTGTCTTATTAAAAAACACGGTTAGCCAAATGGTTTATAAGCACGCAATCTCAACGGTTGTGCCGGCGCGTATTCCACAAAATTACTTGCCGCAGCAAGCTGCAGAAGATATGGCTGAGTTAGAAGATTAATAATGAAAGAGAGGTCTGAACAACTTGTTCGATAGGTATGAAGGTGGCGACTACGCGATATTGGTTCATGTGGATTTACCCGCAGAAGTTGACCGAGAAGATCTCTCAGAATTACAACTCTTAGCTGATTCTTCGGGCGTAAAAACTATGGGAGTGATGACATCCAGTCGTAGCTCCCCAACGCCCCGATATTTTGTTGGTAGTGGTAAGGCAGAGGAAATTGCCGAACAGGTGAAGCTGTTAGACGCCAACATTGTTATCTTTAATCACGCGCTGTCACCTACCCAGGAGCGAAACCTTGAGGCTGTTTGTAAATGCCGGGTTTTAGATCGTACAGGTCTTATTCTGGATATTTTCGCGCAGCGTGCGCGTACTCACGAGGGTAAGCTGCAAGTTGAGCTTGCACAATTGCGTCATATATCGACCCGGCTGGTACGAGGCTGGACCCACCTTGAGAGACAAAAAGGCGGTATAGGTTTACGTGGACCGGGTGAAACCCAGCTTGAGACCGACAGGCGTTTAATTCGCGGGCGTATTAAAAACATTTTAAAGCGTTTGGAAAAAGTACAAAAGCAGCGGGAACAGGGTCGCCGGGCACGTAAGAAAGCGGATATTCCGACGGTATCCTTGGTGGGTTATACCAACGCCGGTAAGTCGACGTTGTTTAATCGCCTGACTGAAGCGGGTGTTTATGCGGCGGATCAACTGTTCGCAACGCTTGATCCAACCCTTAGAAAACTTGCAGTAGAAGATATTGGCGAAGTGATTCTGGCGGATACGGTTGGTTTCATTCGTCACTTACCGCATGACTTAGTCGCTGCATTTAAAGCCACGTTGCAAGAAACCCAGGAAGCGGACTTATTGTTGCATGTGGTTGATGTCAGTGACGAACACCAGCAAAATAATATGGATCAGGTTGCTGAGGTTTTAGAAGAAATTGATGCGGGTGATGTACCTCAGTTAATTATTTGTAATAAAATAGATCAAGTAGACGGTGCCGAACCCAGAATTGATTACGATGATAACCAAAAGCCAATAAGAGTATGGGTTTCAGCGCAGCAAGGGCTTGGTATTGAACATGTGCTGGAAGCTTTGCGGCAGATACTCGGTCCACAGATGGTCGAGCTGTCCCTTAAAATCCCGCACTCAATGGGTAAATTACGTGGTACATTATACCGTTGGAATTGCGTAACATCGGAAGATGTTAACGAAAATGGCGAACTTGCATTGCAAGTGCGAATGTCATCGGTAGACTGGCAGCGTTTACATAAGGCCTACGGCAATCAACTGGATGACTTAGTCATCCCTGAATAAAAATTATTAGCAACAGTTTTATTAAAAACTTGGAGCACTCAATGGCTTGGAATCAACCGGGAAACGGTAATAACAACGACCGTGACCCATGGAAAAATCAAGGTGGCCGGGATCAGGGGCCACCTGATCTCGACGAAGCAGTTCGTAAACTGTTTTCCAAATTCGGTTTTGGTGGCAAGAAAGGCGGCGGCTCGGGTGGCAGTTCAGGCATCCCGAGTAAAGGTATCGGTATTATCGCAATTATTGCGTTAATTGTTTGGTTTATCGCTGGCTTCTACACAGTAAAAGAAGCCGACCGTGGTGTTGTACTGCGTTTCGGTCAATTCCATTCACTGGTTGAGTCGGGACTTCACTGGCGTCCGGTATTTATTGACTCGGTAGAGCATGTTGACGTAAACAACATTCGCTCAGATAAGACCGACGGTTATATGCTGACTCAGGACGAAAACGTGGTGCGTGTTGAACTTGATGTTCAGTATCGTGTTGTTGATCCGCGTTCTTACCTATTTAATGTCGAAGATGCTGACGGCGTATTATCCAGAGCGACCGATAGCGCATTGCGTTATGTGGTTGGTCACACAACCATGGACGAAGTTTTGACCCGTGGTCGTGAAGAGGTCAGAGCAAATACGCTGGAAATGCTGGAAAAAACGATGAATCCGTACACCGTAGGCTTACAGATCGTTGATATTAACTTGTTGCCGGCGCGTCCGCCGGAAGCGGTTAAAGACGCATTTGATGACGCTATCTCAGCACAGGAAGATGAAGAGCGCTTCATCCGTGAAGCTGAAGCTTATGCTCGTGAAGTAGAGCCATTGGCACGTGGTCAGGTACGTCGTATGTTGCAGGAAGCACAGGCTTACCGTGAACAAATTATCCTGGAAGCTCAGGGTGAGGTTGCTCGCTTTGAAGAGCTATTACCTCAATATCAAAATGCGCCAGAAGTCACTCGCGAACGTATTTACTTAGATACGTTACAAGACCTTTACGCGAAAACGCCTAAAGTACTGGTTGACGTTGAAGGTGGTAATAACATGATGTATTTACCGCTTGAAAAGCTTCTGGAGAAGCAAGGTCGAAATACGAATACATTCTCTCCGACGCGTGTTCCTGAAGATGTTTCAGGTGGCTCTTCAAACAGTGGTTCAGAGTCACAAAATACGCGCAGCAGTAACCGTAGCGGAGGTCGAAACTAATGAAAAACCTAATCGCAATTATTGTTGTGGTCCTGGTCGTTCTGGGTCTGTCCTCCGTCTATGTGGTTAAAGAGGGCGAACGTGCCATCTTAATCCAATTCGGTAAGGTTGAACGTGACGCTCAGACGGGTGAAGCCATGGTTTTCGAACCAGGTCTACATCTTAAAATTCCTTTCATTGAGCAGGTTAAAAAGCTCGATGCGCGTCTACAGACGTTGGACGGAGATCCTGACCGCTTTGTAACAAGTGAGAAGAAAGACTTGATTGTTGATACCTATGTCATGTGGCGTATTAATGACTTCTCGACCTTTTACTTGAGTACGAATGGGGGTAACTATCTCCAGGCTGAGGCACTGCTAACACGTCGTATTAACAGTGGCTTACGCAGTGAGTTTGGTAACCGTACAATTTCAGACATCGTCTCCGGCGAGCGTGATGAGTTAATGCGTGAAGCTCTGATTCAGGGCTCAGAAAGTGCTTCCGACTTAGGTGTTGAAGTGCTGGATGTTCGCGTTATGCAAATCAACTTACCGAACGAAGTCAGTCAGTCTATTTACCAGCGTATGCGTGCAGAGCGTAATGCGGTAGCGACAGAGCACCGTTCAGAAGGTCGTGAGCAGGCTGAGTTTATTCGTGCTGATGTTGACGCCCGTGTCACGGTAATGCTTGCTGATGCTAAGCGTCAGTCACGTGAACTACGTGGTGAAGGTGATGCGCAGGCGGCTAAAATTTATGCCGACGCGTATCAAAAAGATGCTGAGTTCTTTGCCTTTATTCGCAGCATGGAAGCTTACAGCAGCTCGTTCGGTACCGGCAATGATATGTTAGTGCTGGATGCGAACAGTGACTTCTTCCGTTATTTGCAGAATATGATGGGAAAATCTGAAGAGTAATCAAGAATGAGCGTCTGATGTGATCATCAGGCGCTCTCCTCCGATGTACAAACCCTCCGATAAAAGGTAAGATCGCTCCGATTTTTTTTACGCGGGGCAATCATGAGTCAGAACGTTGTAATTCTAGGCACCCAATGGGGTGATGAAGGCAAAGGTAAAATTGTCGACCTGTTAACCGATAAAGCCACAATGGTTGTGCGGTATCAGGGCGGACATAACGCTGGACACACATTGGTTATTGACGGTGAAAAGACCGTTCTGCATTTAATTCCTTCAGGTATTCTACGTACCAATGTTCAGTGCGTTATAGGCAACGGCGTCGTCTTGTCACCTGAAGCACTGATGGAAGAAATGGCCATGCTGGAAGCACGTAATGTTCCTGTCGCTGACCGTCTTCGAATTAGCAAAGCCTGCCCCCTAATTTTACCATTCCATATTGCCCTTGATCAGGCGCGTGAACGTGCTCGAGGTAAAGAGGCGATTGGAACAACAGGTCGTGGTATTGGTCCTGCGTATGAAGATAAAGTTGCCCGTCGCGGTCTGCGCGTTGGCGACCTGTTCGATATGAAACGCTTTGGTGAAAAGCTAAAAGAACTGGTCGATTACCACAATTTCTCTTTGGTTGAATACTACAAAGCCGACGCTATAGATTTTGATACTGTTCTGAAGCAATGCGAAGAATTCGCTGAAGTATTAAAACCAATGGTAGCCGATGTGCCATCGTTACTGGATAAGGCCCGCAAAAACGGCGAGTCAATAATGTTTGAAGGTGCGCAGGGCACTTTACTGGACATTGATCACGGTACTTACCCCTATGTTACCTCTTCCAATACGACAGCCGGTGGCGTAGCGACTGGCGCTGGTTTTGGTCCTCGTTATATTGACTATGTGTTAGGTATTGTAAAAGCCTACACCACTCGTGTCGGCAGTGGACCTTTCCCGACTGAACTTGATTGCGAAGTGGGGCAGTATTTAGGTGAAAAAGGCCATGAATTTGGCGCAACAACCGGTCGTAAACGCCGTACTGGCTGGATAGACGCTGTTGCCATGCGCAGGGCCGTACAAATCAACTCTATCAGTGGCTTCTGCTTAACTAAGTTAGATGTGTTAGATGGACTTAAAGAATTGAAAATTTGTACCGGCTATCAGCTTGCTGACGGCAGTGTGACCGATCATCCGCCGTTATCTGCGGAAGATTACGAAGTCGTCGAACCTATTTACGAAAGCATGCCTGGCTGGCAACAAAGTACAGTGGGTGTAACAAAGCACAATGAGTTACCTCCTGAAGCGCTGGCTTATATTGCCCGTATAGAAGCGTTAACAGGCGTTCCGGTAGACATCATTTCCACCGGCCCTGATCGTAAAGAAACCATCGTTTTACGACACCCTTTTGGCAAGTAAACGACTATAGTATATGTTACTAAAAGACGGTCAGTTTTCATCCGATGTAGATAAAAACTGACCAGTCAGACCAAAAAAATTAAAAAAATTACGCGCACCTATTGCACTATCAAATCTAGTACCATAGAATGCGCTCCACCTAACCGGTGGTGCCGGCATAGCTCAGTTGGTAGAGCAACTGACTTGTAATCAGTAGGTCCCGAGTTCGACTCTTGGTGCCGGCACCAATTTAAATTGCAAGACACGGGAGGGGTTCCCGAGTGGCCAAAGGGATCAGACTGTAAATCTGACGGCTCAGCCTTCGCAGGTTCGAATCCTGCCCCCTCCACCACGCAATTTCCTTGGTTTTGAAGTGGCCTCAAAAATTGTGAATTTGCGGGTGTCGTATAGTGGCTATTACCTCAGCCTTCCAAGCTGATGACGCGGGTTCGATTCCCGCCACCCGCTCCACATTCCGTCAGTGCTGATATAGCTCAGTTGGTAGAGCGCACCCTTGGTAAGGGTGAGGTCGGCGGTTCGAATCCGCCTATCAGCACCATTTCAATTTAGGCCCCTAATAAACCTCGGTCATGCTTTTTAGCTTAGGTAACACACCGAAGAATTTTGTTAGAGAGGCTGCAATGTCTAAAGAAAAATTTGAACGTTCGAAGCCGCACGTAAACGTCGGCACCATCGGTCACGTTGACCACGGTAAAACAACACTAACTGCTGCTATCACA
>JBNJGQ010000014.1:0-30811 GCA_051747845.1 Pseudomonadota bacterium | reverse complement strand
TGATGGATAAGTCTTGGCTATGATTACCTGATTATTATCTTTTAAGAGCTTTCCTGAGCTGTCTCTTATTGCTGCGCCTTCTTCTGTACCAACGGCCAATATCGAAACACGGTGTTCTATTGAACGCAGGTAACTGCTTAACGGATTCAGGTCACGGCTGGTGATACCATCTGTAAGCCAATAAATATCGCCTTGCGGGTAACCGGCGTTTCTTAAGAGCTCGTCAGCTAACTGGAGTGCAAGCAAAGGCTCACTGCCTGCTGCGGGCATGATCTCCGGCGACAACGACGGAATTAAATTCATTAAATTCCGATTGTCGGCCGTAAGAGGACTGATAATAAAAGCATCGTCGGCGTAGGCAATAAGCCCGGTATCTCCGTCAAGACCTGCGCGTACTAAGTCAATGGCTTTGTATCTCATTCGGGTCAGACGGTTGGGGGATATGTCGTCGGCAAGTAATGAAGGAGACATATCCATAATAACGACCTGGCCTGACTCAAGCTGGTAGACCGGCTGTGGTAACCTTTCCCAGGTTGGGCCAGAGAGTGCGAATGTAGCTAAAATACTTATAAGCAGGAACCGGTGAACCGGCCATAGCGATGGCTTCGATCCCGACTTTACCAATATCTTTGATAAATGCCCGGGTAGCCATTGATGCCAACCCGCCTGATGCATCTGGCTATAGATAAAGCGCCAATATAATAGAGCTACAGGGATTAATGCCAGTAACCACCAGGGTCGTAATAAGTGAAATTCGCTCATGAACTTTTCCCCCAAGGGCGGTAATGCATCAAAGCAATGAGCATAAATAAAAGAAAGCTTGTACCCAGTGGCCAGTAAAAAAGGCTAACTCTGGGTCTAAGCTGTTGCGGATCGCCGGCAATAGGCTCCAGTTGATCAAGTCGTTGGTAGATATCCTCAAGCTCGTCAGTGCTGCGGGCACGGAAGTATTTACCACCAGTTTGCTTAGCAATACTTTGCATCAGCGGTACGTCCAGGTCCCGACTGGGGTTGACCCGGCGTTGTCCGAAAAAGCTGTCCACTACCACCTCTTCTGCACCAACAGCAATTGGGTAAATCGTAACATCGTAAGCCTGAGCAAGTTCAAGCGCTTGCTCAGGAGTCAGGTTACCTGCTGTATTCTGGCCATCGGTCAGTAGGACTAATACTCTATTTGACTCTTCATCGTCGCGAAAGCGCTTAACAGACAGCGCAATAGCGTCACCGATTGCGGTGCGCTCGCCAACTAAACCCAGTACAGACTCATTTAACATCTGCTTTACGGTATTCCGGTCGTAAGTCATTGGTGTTTGTAAATAGGCCGTATCGGCAAAAAGAATTAGGCCTAACCTGTCGCCTTCACGACGCGAAATAAAGTCGCTGAGTACGTGCTTAACCATCGTTAAACGGTCTACGGAACGTCCGTCAAGCTGCATATCGGCAATTTCCATACTGCCGGATAAATCGACTGCCAGCATGATTTCCCGGCCTTCTGCACGAATAGCGAGCGGTTCGCCTAACCATTGTGGCTTAGCAACCGCTGCTATTAGCATCAGCCAACATAAACCCATAAGGGAAAGCCATAACCAGCGTCTGCCTGAACCCTGGCTGCTGTCTGCAAGACCGTAGGTGCTGGGGAGCCTTATGGCTGAACTGTTCTTACGAACCGGCGGTAGCCATTTCCAAACAACAAAAGGTAGGGGCAATAAAAGAAACATCCATGGCCAGTCAAATTCAAACATCACTGACTCCCGGTTGCTTGCTCAAGTCTTTACTCAGCCAAAGACGAGCAAGTTGGTAGTAACCTCGATTGAAATCATTGTCTTCAGTACCGTAAAAGTTTTTATCGGCCTGTTGAAGCAAAGGTTCAAAAGATGCCCTTTCGTTATTTGATAAGGACGCCAGTAGAAAAACGAGCCAAGTGCGGCTGTGTTTTGTGGCGACAAGTTCCCGAGGATAATACGCCAGAGCCGTCCGTTTAAGCAGTACTGTTATTTGTTCGGTATCTGCATTTTCGTGCTGTAATAACTGTTTCATTGCTGCTTTACGTACTTTGGACTTTTGCCAACGGCGAAACAGAATGGAGGCTAGCACCAACACACCTGCTAGTAGGGCTGCTACCACAGCGATAGTAAGCCAGGAGGGCGGCCACCAGCCAGCATGACCTGGTTCAACAATGTCGTTAAGCTGCTCTAAAGACGGCTGCTGCATCAGGTCACCTCCGTCCATTGTTGCTCTAGTGGCAGGGCACTTGATACTGGGGTTAATGACAGTTTGCGCTTACGGAACGCTTCCTGAACATTTTGCCAGCGCTTTTGTGCTGCCTGGTGATAAGTTGCTCTTTGCTGGGTGTTCGCCAGGTTCACATTAATTTGCTGCTGGCCATCTGTGATAGCTAGCGGGTGAGATGAATAACCTTCAGGTAACTCATGCTCCATGGGGTCATAAACTGAAAAACAACGAACCGAGTTGTGCTGAGAGAGAACGCGTAAGCCATCCAGAAAGTTTTCGCTGGCACCATAAAAGTCACTAATGACATAAATGGTACTGCCGGGCTTAACTAACTGTCGTAAACGTTTTAAATTTTCCTCAAGCGCATTCGGTTTTTGTTTTTCTTTGTTTTTCCAACGCGTAAAGCTGTCGCCGTGAACTTCAAGCAGTGCATGAAGTAAACGTAAAACGCCTTTTTGTCGGGCAACTGGTTTGAGCTCCTGGTGCAACCAGCCATTACCTACTAAACCACCAATGCGGTCGCCTTTGTGTTGAGCTTGCCAGGCAAGAGCGGCAGCCAGGTGACAAGCTTGCACTGATTTAAAAATAAACTGACTACCGAAAAATTGAGTCAAAGGTAGGTCGACCCAAATAAATACAGGACGTTCTTTCTCTTCCCGGTAAAGCTTAGTGTGTGCTTTACCGGTTCGGGCTGTAACCCGCCAGTCAATAGAGCGGATGTCATCACCGGGCTGGTAATGCCGTACTTCATCAAATTCCATACCTCTGCCGCGACTTTTACTGAGCAGTGGCCCAGTCTGGCTTGAGCGCGGAAGGCTTTTATGATGACGGGCGAACGCATTTATTTTACTGCGATAATACAACAGCTCATGAATGCCGGGGCTAACTCCGTCACAATGCAATTGCTTTAGCCACTGTTCAACTTCGGCTTTTAACATTATGGTGCCGGTACAAGCTTTAAAATCGTGTCCAGAACCTGATCGTGTGATACGCCATCGGCTTCGGCCTGGTAACTCAGGATAATTCGGTGGCGCAGTGCGTTATGAAACACACTGATGACATCGTCAGGCGT
The DNA here is from genome assembly GCA_051747845.1 of Pseudomonadota bacterium. Lineage (GTDB taxonomy): Bacteria > Pseudomonadota > Gammaproteobacteria > Enterobacterales > Alteromonadaceae > Idiomarina. The sequence goes on along the minus strand of JBNJGQ010000014.1, from coordinate 27,507 downwards.
TACGAAGTCGCGGCCATCGAGCCAGGCTTTGGCTCTGGCACAACGCTCAAGAGCAATGGTGGCACGCGGGCTGGCACCATAACCTATCCATTGAGCCAGGTTTTGGTCGTATCGCTGCGGTTGTCGTGTTGCGATAATAAGCTGAACCAGATAATTTTCGACGGCCTCATCTAAATACAGCTGTAAGACTTCCTGGCGCGCATCAAATAAGTTTTTCTGGGTTAAAGGTACCGGCTTGTCGACATCTCCGGATAACGCTTCGCCTCGGGTTAATCGCAGTATTTGTTGCTCTGTTTCGGCATCAGGATAGTCCAGTTTCAAATGCAGTAAAAACCTGTCTAGTTGGGCTTCGGGTAGGGGGTATGTACCTTCTTGCTCCAGCGGGTTTTGCGTGGCTAAAACCATAAAGAGATCAGACAGAGGATAACTGCGCTGGCCGACAGTAATTTGCCGTTCAGCCATCGCTTCTAGTAAAGCCGACTGAACTTTGGCTGGTGCGCGGTTAATTTCATCAGCCAGAATTAAGTTATGGAACAAAGGGCCTTGTTGGAACTCAAACTGTCCAGTTTCGGGACGAAAGATATCGGTGCCGGTTAAGTCGGCCGGTAAGAGGTCGGGAGTGAACTGTACACGATGAAAGTCACCCTCAATGCCTCTTGCTAAAGCTTGAACTGCTCTTGTCTTGGCAAGACCGGGAGGGCCCTCGACAAGTAAGTGACCGTCGGCCAGAACGGCAATTAACAGATTTTGAGTGAAATCTGGCTGCCCAAGAACTTGTCGGTTGAGATAATTTTGTAGCTGTTGAAACGCTGTCGCGGTCATGTTTACTCCAGGCTGTCGTTATCGGCGAAAACTGACTATGCTGTCAGTACCGCATAGCAATGACAGTAACAATGCTGCCTTTGTTCCGAATTTTCAAACTATACAGCATACTTTACCGAAAACGGTGGTTTTAATCTGCTCTATTACGGGCTAGAATTTGTAACATAATTTGTGGTCAGACCAGTATTGGTTTACGAAGTGAGGAATTATTATGACAGCAGCGCAACGCTTGCTAACCGTTAATGGTGAACGAATTGCCTTTGTAGCAGGCTTAAGAACACCATTTGCTAAGCAGGCAACAGATTTTCATGGCATCCCGGCCGTCGATCTTGGAAAGATGGTGGTTCAGGAACTGGTCAATAAAACCGGCATTGAAGCAGAATGGGTTGAGCAACTGGTATTTGGACAAGTGGTCCAGATGCCGGAAGCGCCGAATATTGCGCGTGAAATTGTGCTCGGCACAAGTTTACCGGTGAATACAGACGCTTATAGTATCTCTCGTGCTTGCGCTACCAGTTTCCAATCAGCGGTAAACATTGCCGAAGCTATGGCCGTTGGGCATATCCGCGGCGGTATAGCTGGTGGTGCGGACTCGTCGTCTGTCTTACCTATTGGCGTGAGCAAACGTCTGGCCAGAGCTTTGGTTGATTTGAACAAAGCGAAAACTCTGGGACAACGGTTGTCTATTCTGAAGCGTCTGGGCTTTAAAGATTTATTACCCGTACCACCTGCTATTGCTGAATACAGTACTGGCTTAAGTATGGGTGATACTGCGGAACAAATGGCAAAAACGCACAACATCAGTCGCTCAGATCAAGATGAATTAACTGTGCGCTCTCATCAGAAAGCCCACGCTGCCTGGGAAGCTGGCTGGCTGAATGACGAAGTTATGACCGCCTATCCGGAACCCTACAAGAAGCATTTAGGCCGCGACAACAATATTCGTGGCGAAAGTCAGGTCGATAAACTGGCTAAATTGAAGCCGGTGTTTGATCGCAAGCATGGCTCAGTGACTGCTGCAAACAGCACACCTTTAACGGATGGTGCTTCAGCAGTACTGATGATGACTGAAAGCCGGGCTAAAGAGCTTGGGTTACCGGTGCTGGGTTATCTAAGAAGCTACGCTTTTGCAGCTTTACAGGTTGAAGAAGATATGTTGATGGGACCGTCCTATTCAACTCCAGTTGCGCTTGACCGCGCCGGCATGACGCTTAACGATTTGGATCTTATCGATATGCACGAAGCGTTCGCAGCGCAAACCTTGGCGAATATGAAAATGTTTGCCAGCGACAAGTTTGCAAAAGAGAAGCTGGGTCGTGATAAAGCCATTGGTGAAATCGATATGGATAAATTTAACGTACTGGGCGGCTCCATTGCTTATGGTCACCCATTTGCCGCTACCGGTACCAGAATGATCACGCAAACTTTGAATGAATTGCGCCGTCGTGGTGGAGGTGTTGGTTTGACGACAGCATGTGCCGCCGGTGGTTTAGGTGCAGCAATGATTGTGGAGACAGAATAATGAGTCAGGATAAAGCATTCACTATGGAAGTGAGGGACGACGGAGTAGCAGTAGTTACAATAGACGTCCCTGGTGAGTCAATGAATACCTTAAAAGACTCATTTGCAGAAGAAGTTGGCAGTTTGATGAATCGTTTAGAAAGCGATGATTCAGTGAAAGGTGTTGTTTTTATCAGTGGCAAGCCGGGCTCTTTTATTGCCGGCGCTGATATCAACATGATAGATGGCTGCGAGAACGCGGTAGATGCAGAAAGTCTGGCAAGAAAAGGGCAGGCTATGTTCGACCGTATTGAGCAGCTCAATGTGCCTGTGGTTGCCGCAATCAATGGGGCCTGCTTAGGTGGTGGGCTTGAGTTGGCCATGGCATGTCATGTGCGAATTTGTACCGATAACAGTAAAACAGCTCTGGGTCTGCCAGAAGTGAAATTAGGGTTATTGCCGGGCAGCGGTGGTACTCAGCGACTACCTGAACTGGTTGGTGTTCAGCAAGGGCTGACCATGATACTGACTGGTAAGGAGCTGCGTGCTAAGCAGGCTAAGAAAGCTGGATTGGTGGCAGAAGTTGTCCCACAAAGTATTCTTTTAGATGTGGCCGTAGAGCACGCGCTGAAGCGCAAACCTAAATCGACGAAACCGCCGCTTAAAGGCATGAGTAAGCTATTAGAGGCAACTCGGTTTGGTCGTGACATTATCTTTAAAAAGGCTGGTGAGCAGGCTCAGAAGAAAGCTCACGGCAACTACCCGGCAATTGATAAAATCATTCAGACGGTTCGAGAAGGTGTTGAGCGGGGTCGTGAAGCCGGTTTAGACAAAGAAGCCCGTAGCTTTGGTGAGTTGGCAATGACACCGGAGTCTTACCAACTGCGTCAGATTTTCTTTGCTACAACAGAAATGAAGAAAGAAACCGGCGCAGACGGCGTTGAGCCTGATCCGGTAAAACGAGTTGGTGTTTTAGGCGGAGGCTTGATGGGCGGTGGTATTGCCTATGTAACTGCGGCTAAAGCGGGTATCCCGGCTCGTATCAAGGACATCAGTGAAGATGGAATTAGTAACGCTTTGCATTACAGCTATGAGCGCTTAAACAAAAAGGTTAAGCGCCGTCATATGCGCCGGGCAGAGCTTGAAAAGACCATGTTGATGCTAAGTGGTTCACTTGACTATAGTGGATTTGAACGCACCGATGTGGTTATTGAAGCGGTTTTTGAAGATCTTAATCTGAAGCAAAAGATGGTTGCTGACGTAGAAGAGAATGCCGCTGAGTCGACTATTTTCGCAACCAACACCAGCTCGCTGCCTATTACCCAAATAGCAGCTACGGCGAAGCGCCCAGAGCAGGTAATTGGTCTTCATTACTTTTCTCCGGTGGATAAAATGCCATTGGCAGAAATTATTACGCACTCAGGTACATCGGATAAAACCATTGCCACCACAGTATCCTTGGCTAAAAAGCAGGGGAAAACACCTATTGTGGTAAAAGACGGTGCCGGGTTCTACGTTAACCGTATTCTGGCGCCATACATGAACGAAGCGGCGCGTCTGCTGTTAGCTGGTGAACCTATCGAACACCTGGATAAAACTCTGGTGAAATTTGGTTTCCCGGTAGGCCCTATCACTTTACTTGATGAAGTTGGTATCGACGTTGCGGCAAAAGTAGCACCAGTCTTGGTGAAAGAACTTGGCGATCGCTTTGAAGCGCCTGACGCTTTTGAAAAGCTGATAGATGACGATCGCAAAGGTAAGAAGAATCAAAAGGGCTTTTATCAATACGGCAAGGGTGTAAAAGGTAAACCAGTGGATACCTCAGTTTATTCTTTGTTGGATATCGACCCTAAACAGAGCAAATCAACTGACGAAATTATTGATATTTGCTTGTTACCTATGCTTAATGAGGCGGCTTACTGCTTGCAGGAAGAGATTATCCGCAGTCCTCGTGACGGTGACATCGGTGCAATTTTTGGCATCGGGTTCCCACCTTTCCTGGGCGGTCCTTTCCGTTATATGGACAGCCAAGGTCTTGAAACAATAGTGAGCAAACTGGAGAAGCTGGCCTCGGAAAGAGGTGAGCGATATACGCCAGCGCCTTTACTTAAACAGATGGTAGAGAACGGCTGGAGTTTTTATCAGTAACGGATAGAAACAAGCTATGAATTATACTTGAGCGGCCACGTTGTTGTGCTGCTCAATAAATTCAATTAATGCGTCAGCCGGCATAGGTTTAGCGTAATAAAAGCCTTGAATGTATTCGCATTTGAGGCTTTTTAATGTCTGTAACTGAGCTTTTGTTTCAACCCCTTCTGCAACCACTTTTAACCCCAGGTTATGTGCCATAGCGATGATAGAAGCAACCATATTCCGGTCTTTATCATTAATTGTAATGTCATCGACAAAGGCCTTGTCGACTTTCAGGCTGTTCATTGGGAAACGCTTTAGGTAAGACAATGAAGAATAACCCGTTCCAAAGTCGTCCAGCGCCAGTTTAACGCCCATATCGGATAAATTTTCCATCATGGTAATTGCGCGCTCAGGGTCACTCATCACCATGCCTTCCGTGACTTCGAATTCAACATGACGAGGGTGCAAGTCTTCCTCTCGCAAAATTTGCTCTATTTGCAGCGCCAGGCTGGACTGCATAAACTGACGAGCTGATAAATTGATTGCAATACTCTTTGGCGAACCTGGGTAAGTCATGAACTTTTTCATATCACGACAGGACTGACGTAAAACATCCTCGCCCAGAGGAATTATGAGTCCGGTTTCTTCAGCCAATGGAATAAATTCAGCCGGGTTAATCATAGAGCCGTCACTACTTTCAATGCGAGCCAGGGCCTCGAGGCCAGCAATGTGGCCAGAACTGATTTCAATTTTAGGTTGGTAATACACTCGAATATTATTGGCTTTTAGTGCGGCCCTCAGTTCGTTTTCCAGCTTAAGTCGTTTAACCGCATTTTCGTTCATTGACTGACTGAAGAACTGATAGCAGTTTCCTCCACGCTGCTTGGCGTGGTACATAGCCATATCGGCTTTTTGTAAAAGTTCCTGCGATGTCTGCCCGTCGTGGGGGTAAAGAACAATACCAATTGAACTGCCTATGACAATTTCCTGCCCCTGAATTACATAAGGCTCTGCTACTTTAAGGTTTATTTGGTTACCCAGGTCGCCAATTAAATTAATATCTATGCTATCTTCAATCAGGAGACCAAATTCATCACCGCCTAAACGATAAAGCGTGTCCTGTTTGCGACCGATATCCATTAATCGTTCAGCAACCTGACATAAAAGCTCATCACCTATTTCATGGCCTAAAGAGTCGTTAATCTTTTTGAAATCATCCAGATCAAAGAGTAACAAGGTATGAGAGACTTTTTTCCGAACCAGGTTAGAGTGGCTAACCTGGAAATACGAGCGGTTCGGTAAACCGGTCAAAGTGTCTGTATTAGAAAGACGACGCAGTTCATTTTCAGTATGTCGTCTTTCAGAAATATCAGAGAAACTGGCAACAATGAGGGATACTTCGCCGTTATCATCGCGAACGGCATCCAGAGTAAGCTCCATAAGGAACTCACCGCCATTCGCTTTCAAGTCGGTAATTTCACCACGCCAGGTTCCATCTTTTATTACGGCACGCTTTATTTGATTCACAAAACTTTCAGGGTAGCAGGGTAGAGTTAATACTTGCCCCAAGACTTGTTCACGCTGGAAGCCACTAATACGTTCGAACGCGTTATTGACCTCGCGTTTACGGAAGAAGCGGTCAAAAATACAAATGCCGTCAGAAATATTCGTAATTGATGAAGCCAGCATATTAATGCGCTCTTCGGAGCTAACCAGATTGCTTATATCGCTTAAGGTGCCATACATGATTTTATTTTGACCGTCGCTCTGCAATTGGCCCCGGTCCATTACCCAAAGCCAGCTTCCCTGATTATCGAGTCGGTAGGTGCATTCGAATATCTCTGATTTTCCTTGTAGGTGATCATCAAGGCTACTTTGTAAGCGTTGTATGTCTTCAGAGTGGATATTTGATTTACCGCCGGAAAAGCCAATTCGTTTCCCATCAATGGGGAATGCGGGGCAGTCTTGCCAAATATTCTGTCGAACGAGCTCTCCAGAATTTAAGTTCCACTCCCAACATTGATAGTTGCTGGACTGAAGCCCCCGTGCTTGCCTTCTGTATTGATTAAGTGTTTGTTCTAATACGAATTGGCGTTGACGACGAACTAACCAGTAAATAGCTAAGCCCATCAAAACAGCGATAATATAAGCACCCCAGGCAATAGGGCTTTGCCAAAGCGGAGCCACCACATTGAGCGGAGAAAACGCTGAAGCAGACCAGCTCTCGCCATCGTATGAAGCCTGAACTTCAAGTGTATGGTTGCCGGCAGGGAGGGACGAAAATTGTACGAAGCTCTCGCCTTCATTGAGATACTGCCATGTGTCCTGTTCATGGTTTAACTTGTAACGATAAAAAAGGGATTTATAAGCTCTGCTGAACGGTAGGCTGAACTCGTTCAAGTAGCTGTTCTTATCAACCTTTTCTGTGGTTATATGTACCGGATGCGGGAAAAGCGAGTGGCTTTCAAGAATAAGGCGCTTACCATTAACCTGACCAAACTCGTTAATTTCTAATGCTTCTGTATTTGTATGCAGCCAGAGAGACTTACCAAACTGCGTGAGTTTTTGAGGTTGAGCGGATAACTTAGCGACGCTCAGCTGTTGCCAGGTTTTCTCTAATATGTCGTATCGATAAATCGCTTCAGCGTCAGAGGTCAGAACATACAAGTGATTCGCGAATAGCTCAATTTCTGCTACTTCGACTCTTGCGTCGGGATAATGATGCAGCTCCGAGATTTCTTTCTCCAGAGTGTCATAAAATAATAAGCCCAAATTAGTGGCCAGCCACCAGTTACCGTTGTTGTCTTCTGTGGACGCGGTAACTTGCTGCATCAATTTAGGGGCACCAATGCGATCCACTTCTGCTGAAGCTTTAGAAATATGGCCTAATGCGGCTGGCGCGAAGGGGCTTTCTATTTGAAAAAGCCCTAAATTTCCAGAGACAGAAAATATGTCCCCCTGAGAGGTTTGTCTGGTCTCAGTTGTCGGAATATTGTGTAGCTTATTCAGTTGCTCACCTGACAGCTTATAAAGCCCGTGCTTTGTACTGATTAATGCCTCATTAGTAATTGATAAGCGCATACTAGTGATATCGCTTAACTCCCTGATCGGGACTGGTTTTGGTTCTATACGATAGCTGTCATTGAGTATGACTAGCCCTTCGTCAGTTGCCAGCCACAACTGCTGTTGGTGGGAAAGCGCCGAATACAGTTTACTTCCCGGAATTTGCTCGGTAATTGGGTTTTGTTTATTAAGAGAAAAAACCTCTCTGGAGAAACCGTCCCAAACAAATACACCGTCTGTCTCGGTGCCAAGCCAATACCAGTGCTTGCCGGGGTAAATATAGTTAACCTGCTGAACGGGCTGACCGTTATAGCTTAGACTGACCTTTTCAAATTTATCAGTTTGCGGGTTATGCCTATATATAAAACGTTCAGTTGTGACAAGTAAACGGCCGTTCTTATCCTCAGATAAAGAACTGACATTAAAGCGGCTTGCTGACTTATCTCCGGAAAGTTTTACTATCTCAGGAGTAACTGAGTCGGAAGGTAGTCGTGCGAGACCTTTTTCTGTATTCAGCCAGAGGGTTTCAGATTTATCAAAGAAAATCTCTTTGATACTGACAGATAGTATGTATTCCCGTGATTCAGGACTTGCCGGATAATTATAAAACTCTTTGCCATCAAAGCGGCTTAGGCCTTGCTCGGTTGCAACCCACAAGAATCCATCGGGGCCCTCAGCAATATCGTAAATGTGGTTATCTGGTAAACCGTCCGAAAAAGACCATTGCTGAAGAGAGGGAGTATCAATAACTTCTTGTGCAGAAACATTAGAGCCATGGCTTTGGAATAACAAAAAGCATAGCAAAAGCGCAGAGCATAATGTTCTGATAGAAAAAGTAAAGTTCACGAGAAACCTAATGAGTGGCTACTTAAGTAGCTCTTTATTGTTAAGATATCGTTAAGATAACGAGAGAGCTACTTGCTGTCAAAGGCTATTCTACTCGCTCTGAACTTAGGTTTGAAGTCTCAGTAGTTGCGTTTTATCACTTAAACGAACTTTTATTCTCTCAAGCCACTCGACTAACTGACAATGCTCTAATGCAGATAATAACTCTTGTTGACGATTGAACTGAGTATCGGCCAGTTGAATAGCACCCCATAGTCTTTGGCTGCGCACGCGTAAATTCCGGTCGATGGTCCGTATTTGTTGTCTCAGTACTGATTTTGCGTGATGCCATTCTTTTAGCGTCAAGTTATGGAGAGCTTCCAGTTGATGTTCGATAACTTCTTGCATTGCCAGGTAAATTTCATCGGCACTGTATTCATGAGACTGTAGGAAAAAAAGCATACCGGGCAACCGTTGCACCGGGAAATACTGACTTCCTGCAACATAACCAAGTTGACGCTCTGTTCTTAGCTCCTGGAATACAGACTGGTGAATCAGCTGCTGTAAAAGCATGAAACTGATTTGCTCCATTGATGTGTCATCTTTCCCCTGGTAGTACAAAAGCAGGGCTGTATCCGAGTGCTCAGAAGGAACTGAAAGCTGCTGTGAAACAAAGTCCCGAATGCGTTTTATAGGCGCTCGCTTCGTGGAGACAGTTTTCGAACTTGGTAAATTAGACTTAATTAGTTGCCCAAGTTGTAATGCGTTCTCTTTCTGCCAGTCGCCGTGTGCGAAGGCGGTAATGTGAACAGGAGAAAATAATTTTGCGACTTCAACTGTAAATTGACGAAAAGAGACAGGCTCTAGTTCACATGCTAAATCGTGCAGCCTAAATAAACCGAATTGCAGTTGCTGGTTGAGTTCAGCAAAGAGTTTATTCAAAGGCTGATTCTGATGGGCCGAGTGCCAGTTACTCAAAAGGCTTTGTTTAAGATCGTACCACCGGCGCCTCGCAAAACGTGTTTTTAAAGCACGCTCTATAAGGTGCTGCATTAAAGGAATCTGCCCGGCAGACAAGCCTGTTGTATGAATGGTAATGCCGCTTTGAGTTGGGTATATATTAAAATGTAACCCTGCCACTTCTGCATCGTAAAGATCATCATTTAAGGCGTCTATCATTAACTCGGACCATAAGCGGGCAATGGCAAAATTAAAAGCTGAACTGGTGACCGCTGGTAATTTTAATGAAAGATAAATGTGTCCTTTAGGAACTCGGAAATCACGATCCTGTAAGTGCCATAGCTGGAGTTGGGGGCTATCTTCAATTAAGTTTGGCAGGGAGCCACCAGCTTCTAATTCTAATGGAGCAAATCGAGAGTTGAGGAAACGGTTAGGCTTTGGTAAATCACAATGAAAACCCTTTGGTCTTGACGAAAACAGCTGATGTTGATCCTCACTAATTGTTTTTATCGAATACTCAGTATTATAAATAGGAGCAATCTGGTCAGTAGTAATATCAGGAGCAACTAAGGTAATACGAGCATTCTTTGCCGTCATTTTTTCCAACAACTGCTTTGCATAGGCGTGATTCAACCCATCCATACGGTAGTCACCGTAGAGCGCATCTTCCGGTTTATAATGAAAAGCATTAACAGACAACTGGTTAGCCAATTCGCCGACCGGAGTGGGCTCCTGATACAGAAAGCTCATTTCCGTTGTTATGCGACGCTCTTCGTAGCGCCAGTCAATAACACCTTCCGCTTCAATTTTTCGAATGTATGCGAAAACCCATTGTACAATACTATTGGCATTGCGGCGGCCAGAACTTGTGAGCTGCAAGTTGATGTTAAAATCTTTAAAGTTGCTGCCGCTGATACCCCCACCGGCAGAGAGAGAGTTAACCCAGCCTTTTGAACGTAACGCATTAAACAGGCTTCCCGGCCCTTCGTAACCTAATAAGTGAGCGATAAAACTGGTGGTTTTATGAGGGTAATCCTCGTCAATACTGGGTAAAGGTAAGGTCAGGATAAGGCGGTAGGCTACCTTGATAGGCTTTACTTTAATCCATACGCCTTTCTGCTCATTAAGATAAAGGGGGGCCGTAATTGGTTCTTTTGGGCCGTTTTCCTGCTTAATGTCAGAAAAGTACTGTTCCGCCAGCTGGCTTAGCTCACCAAGAGACTGCGGGCCGGCAATAACCAGACGCATTCTTTGGGCGACATAATGCTCGTTAAAAAAGGACTCCAGCTTACTTTTTAAACTGCCATGCTTGTCATTTCTGAGTGTATTAAGGTTACCTACTGAAAACTGACTAAAAGGATGTTCAGGGTTAGCAGTAACCTTATGAACTTGATAAAGACGGCGGAGTTCATCATTCAGTTTTAGACGGAACTCAGACTCAATTGACTGAATTTCTTTATCTATCCAGTTTTCGGACAGTAAAGGTTCTTTCAGCATTGAGGAAAAAAACTCTAAAGAACGCGGTAGGGCGTTAGCGTTGCAGTCAAAGTGAAAGTTAGAAAACTCAGTACCTGTCCATGCGTTGTGCTGACCGCCATTTAAGTTAAGAAAGTGGCCAAAAGCAGAAGGTTCGGGAAAGGTACTGCTGCCTAAAAACAGCATATGCTCTAAGAAATGGGCTAACCCTTGAGTATGCTCCGGATCATTGAAATGACCGGCATTCACAGCAACGGAAGCCGCAGCTTTGGGGCTATCGGGACAATGGACCAACAACACCTTAAGTTGGTTGGGCAGTGTCAGGTGTTGATAGTCTCGTTTGTCTCCAGAACTGCGGACAACACGGACGACCTCATCAGTGAGTGAAGAGTTCGCCATAATTCTCCTTGATATGAGTTTTAAGCGATTTATTGATCCAGTGGTTGCTCAAAATCTTCTGGTTTATCAAAGTCACCTTCAAAGTCCTGCAACTGCTTATTGTTGAAGGTTAAGACTAATTCTTTGCGGAAGTCTTTGCCGGAATTAGGATCCATGTTGTAAAGATATACCCAGCGCTCAGAGTCAAAGCTGTTTTCTGCTACGGGCTTTCCTAATACGAAAATAACTTGTTCTTCGGTCATTCCCACGCGTAATTTATCGACATCTTCTTGCTCCAGGTAATTTCCCTGGGGAATATCAATACGATAAACCATTTTATCGAGCAGCGAACAGCCACTTAAGCCAATAATGGCAACGAGCAAAACTCCAAATCTTGACATGAAATACCTATTAAAATTAATCATAATTGACTGTGTTGGCGTTGATGATAAACAATGACTTCATCGAACGCCAGCATAGAACGAATTTAACTGGCGAGTAACTCTTTGGCATTGGCTTTTGCCATATCTGTTACCTTGTCACCACCTAGTAGCCTCGCTAACTCAATAACCCGCTGTTCGTTTGTTAGGGTTGCAACTTCTGTTTCGGTTTCTGCGCCATCGGTTGTTTTACTCACTTGTAATTGATGGTGAGCTTTTGCTGCTACCTGTGGTAAATGGGTAACACAAATAACTTGTGACGTTTTCCCCAGTTTTTGAAGCATGGAGCCGACGATAGCTGCAGTAGGACCACTGACCCCAACATCAACTTCATCAAACATCATGGTGGGCACCGTTTTCTGAGTCGCCGTCATGACCTGTATGGCAAGGCTTATTCTTGAAAGTTCACCACCCGAAGCGACTTTATTCAATGACTGTATTGGTTGTCCGGGGTTAGTTGTCACGAGAAAGTCAACCTGGTCAGTCCCTAAGCGAGTCGCCCGTGCGCTGGCATCATGGGATACCTGAATAACGAAACGTCCGTGCGGCATATTGAGCTCATGCATAGCCTGGCTGATTTTCTGGCTTAATTCTGTTGCTGCCTGCTCTCGGCTACTGGACAACTTCTGTGCGCTATCTCGGTAGGTTTTACGGGCTTGCTGTCTTTCTTCATCAAGTTTCTCTGCGTGTTCACCGGCTTGTTCCAGACTGTTTAATTCAGCGACAAGCTTCTTGTGTTGCTGACTCAGCTCTGCCCCTGGTATTTGGTGTTTTTTTGCCAGGTTAATAGCGGTACTTAAACGATCTTCAATTATTTGCAGTTCGCCTGGGTCCAGCTCCAGGTCATCTTGATACTGTCTTAATTCCAGAGCGGCTTCTTCAATATGTACTTTGGCTTGCTGCAGTAACTGATTAACGGGGGTGAGCGCGGAGTCCATTTCCGCGGCTTCCTCAAGCCGTTGGCTTGCTGACTGAACTAAGCCGGCTGCATTATTATGTTCGCCTTCATAAAGGGCGTTTAGTGCAAATACACCAGCCTCAAGCAGAACTTTACTGTTACTCAAGCGCCTGTGTTTTTGATCCAGCTCCTCAAATTCTCCATCAGCCAAAGCAAACTCGTTTAGCTCGTTAACTTGATACTCAAGAAGCTGACGTTGAGCTTCAAGCTCTTCTTTTTGCTGCTGATAATGTTGGTATTGCTTTTCAACGGAAGCCCAGCTTTTATAATCTTCCTGAACTTTATCCAATAAATGTTGGTGACGAGCATAACTGTCCAGCAGACTTAACTGGTGATCTTCTTTTAGTAACAGCTGGTGTTCGTGTTGACCGTGAATGTTAACTAAGAAGGGCGCCAGAGATTTTTGCTGACTTAAAGGAACAGGGGTTCCGTTTATCCAGGCTTTAGAGCGGCCGTCGCGTTGAATAACCCGGCGTAATACGCAGTCTTCATCGGCATCAAACTCGTTGGTTACCAACCATTGATAGGCAGGACTGTCAGTTTCAAGTGTAAAAACAGCGGAGATTTCTGCTTTCTCTTTCCCCGGGCGAACCCAGTTGGCGTCTGCTCTACTGCCCAGACATAGGCTTAGCGCATCTAAAGCAATGGATTTACCGGCACCCGTTTCGCCGGTGATGGCAGTCATGCCGTTATGAAACTCAATGTCTAAAGACTTAACGACGGCAAAGTTGCGAACAGTTAAATGCGATAACATAGCCTTCGCTCCAATACTGTTGATATGTACAGGTTATACAGTATTTATACAGTAGTTTTTGTGAAATGCAAGTTTGCGACTTAAAAAAGCCGGCTGCCCCAGCCCAGTTTGTTACGCAATACGTGATAATAATTGTGGTCTATCGGATGAATCATTCTTAATGTTTTCGCGTATTTTTTTATAATGACATCATCACCGGGGTGCACCGTCATTCGGGCGTGACCATCGCAACTGATCTGAAGTAAGTCGTTATCATAAGCCGCTTTAAGCCGGACCTCGCTGTTGCCGTCAACAACGATAGGTCGACTGCTTAATGTGTGCGGAAACATCGGTACCAGCGTCATGGCGTCAAGGCCGGGATGTAAAATGGGGCCGCCACCGGAGAGTGAATAAGCTGTAGAGCCGGTGGGTGTTGCACAAATTAATCCATCTGAGCGTTGACTGAATACAAAGTGGTCATCGACATAAAGTTCAAATTCTATCATGTGAGCGACTTTGTCCGAGTGCAGCACGATTTCATTAATTGCACGACCGGTGCCGGAGGATTTTCCGTCACTAATGACTTCGGCTGAGAGAAGAAAGCGTTCTTCAACGTGGTAGTCCCCGTTCAAAACTGCGAGCAGGGGAGTCATGACTTCATCAGGATCTAAATCAGTTAGAAAACCTAAATTCCCGCGATTAACACCTATGACACCAACATTGTGTTCGCATAAGGCTCTTGCAGCGCCGAGCATATTACCATCGCCGCCAACAACTATAGCAATTTCCGCCCATTCTCCTAGGTCCTGAAGACTTAGCGTCTCGACTTGTTCGGGCAAGCTCAGCTGCTCAGCCGTTCGGGTCTCCAGGCAGAGACTAAAACCCCGATGGATCAAAGCAGTGGTAATCGTTTCTAAGGTTAATTGGGTACCTCGGTCATTTGCTTTTCCAAGCAGACCAATTTTTTTAAAAGCACTCATTCACAGGATCCTTATGCGGTCGTGTGTTTACGCTACGATGAGCAAGAAAATTTATCAAGTGAGGGAAATCCCCTTGAAAGAAAAAAACTTGCCCCCATTAACTTGGCAACATCAATTTTAAACTGGTTAAAGAGAGTCACTTATGACCGATAAAAAAGATTCTAAGCAGAAAACTGAAGCGGCTAACGAGCCGACAGTCGAGCAGCAAAAGGCTGAGCAAGAAGCTGCTCAAGCGGCAGAAGAAGCGTTGCAACAGGATGTAACCGCCGATGAGACCGAAACAGCGGGTCAGTCTTCTGAGCAAACAGACCGCATTGCTGAGCTGGAGTTGGCTTTAAGTAAAGCCGAAGCGAAAGTGAATGAACAGCGCGATTCGGTGCTTCGCACACAGGCTGAAATGGAAAACGTTCGTCGTCGTGCCAGTCAGGATGTTGAAAAGGCACATAAGTTCGCGCTGGAAAAGTTCGCTAACGAGATACTGACTTCAGTAGATAATTTAGAGCGAGCTTTACAGCTGGCTGATAAAGAAGACGAGGCCAGCAAAAACTTTGTAGAAGGTATAGAGCTGACCCATAAAAGCTTAACTTCAACACTGGAAAAATTCGGTGTTAAAGCTGTTGGGCAAGAGGGTGAAGCTTTTAATCCCGATCAGCATCAGGCTATGTCGATGCAGGAGTCGGATGAACACCCTAACAACACTATTATGGCAGTTATGCAAAAAGGCTACGAGCTGAATGGACGCTTGTTGCGTCCAGCGATGGTAATGGTTGCACGCAACTCGAGCTCTGGTGTCGACACTAAAGCGTAACAAAATCGAAAATTATCCCTGTGTTGGGTATTGAAATTCGAACATAGGCACCCCAGATAAGGGGTATCGAAACAAATTACATGAATTAGAAGTTGGAGACGAATCATGGGTAAAACGATTGGTATTGATTTAGGTACAACAAACTCTTGTGTTGCTGTACTGGATGGCGGCAAAGCTCGCGTGATTGAAAACGGCGAAGGCGACCGCACAACGCCGTCAGTAGTTGCATTTACTGACGACGGCGAAATTTTGGTAGGTTCACCTGCGAAACGTCAGGCAGTAACGAACCCAAATAAAACCTTGTTTGCGATTAAGCGTTTAATAGGCCGTCGCTTTCAGGATGAAGAAGTACAACGCGACATCGGTATCATGCCTTACAAAATTGTTAAGGCAGACAATGGCGATGCATGGGTAGAAATTGATGGTGATAAGAAAGCGCCACCACAGATTTCTGCTGAAGTTCTGAAGAAGATGAAGAAGACCGCCGAAGAGTTTTTGGGTGAGTCGGTAACTGACGCGGTAATTACTGTACCGGCATACTTCAACGATGCTCAACGTCAGGCAACCAAAGACGCAGGAAAAATCGCGGGTCTTAATGTAAAACGTATTATTAACGAGCCAACAGCGGCTGCGCTGGCGTACGGTATGGACAAGAAGTCCGGCGACAACGTGATTGCTGTGTATGACTTAGGTGGTGGTACATTCGATATTTCAATTATTGAAATTGATGAAGTTGAAGGTGAGCACACCTTCGAAGTACTGGCGACTAACGGTGATACGCACTTAGGTGGTGAAGATTTTGATAACCGCTTAATCAATTATTTAGTTGAGCAGTTTGAGAAAGATCAGGGCATGGATCTGCGTAAAGATCCACTGGCAATGCAGCGCTTAAAAGAAGCGGCAGAGAAGGCGAAAATTGAATTGTCATCTGCGCAGCAGACCGAAGTGAACCTGCCTTACATTACGGCAGACAACGCTGGTCCTAAGCACATGGCTATTAAAGTGACCCGTGCGAAGCTGGAATCACTGGTTGAAGACTTAATCAAGAAGTCGCTTGAACCATTGAAGCAGGCACTAGCGGATGCGGACCTTTCAGTGAGTGATATTGAAGATATCATCATGGTCGGTGGTCAGACTCGTATGCCGAAAGTACAGGCTGCAGTAACAGACTTCTTTGGTAAAGAACCACGCCGCGATGTGAACCCTGATGAAGCGGTTGCCGTTGGTGCTGCGGTTCAGGCTGGTGTTCTACAGGGTGACGTTAAAGACGTACTACTGCTAGACGTATGTCCTCTGTCGCTGGGTATTGAAACCATGGGCGGCGTAATGACTAAACTGATTGAGAAGAACACAACGATTCCAACCAAAGAATCGCAAACCTTCTCAACCGCTGAAGACAATCAGTCTGCAGTAACCATCCATGTTATTCAGGGTGAGCGTAAGCGCGCTGGGGATAACAAGTCGCTGGGTCAGTTTAATCTGGAAGGTATTCGTGCAGCGGCTCGTGGTGTACCACAAATTGAAGTTACCTTTGACATTGATGCGGACGGCATTCTGCACGTATCAGCCAAAGATAAAGACACAGGTAAAGAACAGAAGATTACTATCAAAGCCTCTTCTGGTCTGGATGAGTCTGAAGTCGATAAAATGGTTAAAGATGCCGAGGCTCATGCTGAGGAAGACAAGAAATTTGAAGAAATGGTTCAGGCACGTAACCAGGCGGATGGTTTGGTTCACGCAACCCGTAACCAGCTGAAAGAAGTTGGCGATGCCTTGTCTCAGGAAGACAAAGACGCAATTGAGAAAGCTTGTGAAGAACTTGAGCAAGCGTCTAAAGATGGCGATAAAGAAGCCATTGATGCGAAATCTCAAGCGCTGATGGAAGCATCACAGAAGTTGATGGAAGCGGCTCAGCAGCAACAAGCTCAGCAAGGAGCTGAAAGCGCTGCCGGCGGTGAACAGCAGTCCTCCAAGGCCGATGACGATGTCGTTGATGCTGAATTTGAAGAAGTTAAAGACGACGATAAGAAGTAAGCATTAAGGCAACTTCGCAAAAGCACACGGGTGTTGCCGCAAGGTAATACCCGTGTATTTGTATCAGGCTGACACACCAGCATAGATAGAAGACGAAGAATTATGGCGACGCAAGATTTTTATCAGGTTCTGGGCGTATCAAAAGACGCTAACGAACGTGACATTAAAAAAGCCTACAAACGTATGGCGATGAAGTATCACCCGGACAGAACTAAGGGTGATAAAGAGATGGAAATAAAGTTTAAGGAAATTAAACAGGCGTACGAAGTCCTTTCTGATCCTCAGAAACGCCAGATGTATGATCAATATGGGCATGAAGCCTTCGAACAAGCACGTCAGGGCAGTGGTGGCCATGGTGCTGGCGGATTCGGCGGCGGTGGTGCTGATTTTGCTGATATCTTTGGCGATGTATTTGGCGATATTTTTGGTGGCGGCAGACGCCAGCAGTCCCGTGCTCAACGTGGCGCAGATTTGCGTTATAACCTGGATATGTCACTGGAAGAAGCGGTTCGCGGTAAAACCGTTGAGCTGGAGATTCCGACCTTAGTTGAGTGTGGTGATTGTGGTGGCAGCGGTGCTAAAAAAGGCAGTAAACCGCAAACTTGTGGACACTGTCATGGTGCCGGCCAAATTCAAATGCGCCAAGGCTTCTTCGCAGTACAGCAAACCTGTCCGCAGTGTCGGGGTAAAGGCACGATTATTAGTGATCCTTGCCGCACTTGTCATGGTCAGGGCCGTAAGGAAGAAACCAAGACCTTATCGGTTAAGATCCCATCTGGTGTCGACACGGGTGATCGCATCCGTTTAGCCAATGAAGGTGAAGCTGGTGAACATGGCGCGCCTGCCGGTGATTTGTATGTTCAGGTTCATGTACGTGAACATCCTATTTTTGCCCGAGATGGCAATAACTTATTCTGTGAGGTGCCGGTCAGTTTCACTAAAGCTGCTCTTGGCGGTGATATTGAAGTGCCGACGCTTGATGGCAAAGTGAAGCTTAAGGTTCCGAAAGAAACACAGACAGGCAAGCATTTCAGACTGCGCGGTAAAGGCGTTAAGTCTGTGCGCACAGGTGCAGTAGGCGATTTAATCTGCAAAGTTGTGATTGAAACGCCGGTTAATTTGTCGTCCAAGCAGCGTGATATGCTTCAGGAGCTTGAAGATTCAATGGGAACGGGTGATGAAGCCGCAAAATTCCGACCCAAAGAAAAAGGCTTTTTTGACGGCGTAAAGCAATTTTTTGATGACTTACGCAGTTAGATTGTCTATCACTATATAAGTGCATGACATAAAAAGACCGGAGGCAGTCAATGAATTGGAAAACCGCAACGTTAAGTGCTTGTACGTTAGTCTTACTGGCAAGTTGTGCAGAATCTCCAACGGGACGTTCTCAGTTACAGCTTTATTCTAACAGTGAACTGAACAAAATGGGGGCTGCCTCTTACAAGGAAATGCGCGAAGAGGAAAAGATTAACGAAGACGCTGAAGTCAACGCTTATGTTCGTTGCATTAGTGACGCGTTAATTGAAAACTTGCCCGATGATTACAGCCAAATGGATTGGCAGGTTACTGTGTTTGCGGAACCAACAGTGAATGCTTTTGCTCTGCCGGGTGGTTATATTGGTGTTTATGACGGTTTAATCAAAGTTGCCGAAAATCAGCATCAGCTAGCCGCCGTTATTGGTCATGAAATAGGCCACGTTATTGCTGAACACAGTAATGAACGGATTTCCAGTAACATGATGGTTGGACTTGGGCTTCAATTGGGAGGCATACTTGCCAGCACTCAGTTAGACAGCAACGAAGCGGGCTTATTGATGGCTGCTTTAGGTGTGGGTGCCCAGGTCGGTATCCTGTTGCCTTATTCGCGTACTCATGAATCAGAGTCAGACGAGCTAGGTATGGAATATATGGCAGACGCTGGCTTTAAACTGGATCAGGCTCCTGAGCTGTGGCGAAATATGCAAGCAGAGTCAGATGGTGAGTCTCCTCCAGAGTTGTTATCGACGCACCCGAATCCGCAAACCCGAATTAAAGATCTGGAAGCTTTGATACCTTCTTTACAGGAGAGGTATCAAGCGGCTCGTGCAGCAGGCAATAAGCCCGCCTGTGTGCGTCCGGCTTCTGTAGACAGCGAAGATTGAAATAATTAAGGGGATTCGTATGTTTCCCCTTAACCTCCCGAAAAGTTATAACCTAGTCCAATTTGTTCTTTTTGTTACTTCTCTGAACGATTTACCCTAGCAGCCATTTTTTTAAGCTGCTGGGGTTTTATGTTTAAAGCTTGGTTTGCAATTCCATTTTGGCAACGCGTTCTAGGCGCTTTTGTATTAGGCATGTTGATAGGTGGGCTGGCACCCGAGGTGGGTGTTGCGCTAAAACCACTTGGCGACCTGTTTATAAAAGCCATTAAAATGCTTGTTGCGCCGCTTATTTTCTGTGCAATTGTTAGCGCAATTACTGATCTTAATGATGGTAAAAAGCTCGGCCGGCTGGGAGCCAAAACCATTGGCTTGTTTATGTTTACTGCGGTTATCGCCAGCGCTATTGGTTTAACTCTGGCAAGTTTAATTGATATGAGCCCTGCAACGACCTTGACCGCAACAGAGCAGACAGAAAAACAAATTCCGAGTGTAGCTCAGGTTTTCCTCAATTTTGTGCCCAGTAATCCTTTTGCAGCCTTGACTGAAGGCAACGTTCTGCAAATTGTGGTATTTGCTGCATTAGTCGGTATTGCTATTCAGCGTTTAAAGGAACGGGGCGAGCCGTTACGTAAGACCATTAAGTCTGGCGCAGAGGTTATGTATGAAATTACTCGCATGGTCCTACAGCTCACGCCAATAGGTGTACTTGGATTAATGTCGTGGGTTATTGGCGAGTATGGTTTTAGTACTTTACTGCCACTGGCGAAATTTGTCGGTGTTATTTATTTGGCCTGCCTTATCCATATTATTGTGGTTTATGGGGGCTTGATCCGTACCGCCGGAGGGATGAGCCCCTGGCAGTTCTTCAAAGCGATATTCGATGCACAGATTGTTGCTTTTACCACCTGCAGCTCGTTTGGCTCATTACCTGCAGCGCACCGGGCTGTTACCGAAAGGTTGGGTGTTTCTAAAGATTACGCCAGCTTTGTGTTACCGTTGGGCGCAACCATTAATATGGATGGTTGTGGTGGTATTTATCCGGCCGTTGCGTCTATTTTTATTGCGCAATTGTACGGGATACCATTAGAGTGGATGGATTATGGCTTGATCATGCTGACTGCAACTTTAGCGTCAGTAGGAACTGCGGGCGTACCAGGCACCGCATTAGTGATGCTGACTGTAACACTGAATGTTATTGGCTTACCTTTAGAGGGTATTGCTTTTATCGCGGCTATTGACCGAATAATCGATATGGCCAGAACGCTGACTAATGTGACCGGCGATATGATGGTTTCCAGAGTAGTTGCACGCAGTGAAAACCTGTTGCAGGATCAAGCCCATTTAGCAACGGAGTCAAAATAATGATCAATGTGGGCGTGTTCGGAGCTTCCGGCAGAATGGGGAATGCCGTCATTCAGGCATTAACGACTGACAGTGATGCTAAGTTAACCGCTGCGATAGTCCGGAAAGACAGCTCAAATTACGGCAAAAGTGCAACGGAAAATGAACCCGTTCACTTTACCAGTGCTGAGGAGCTGCAACCCGATCAAATCGACGTCCTGATTGATTTCTCATTACCTGAAGCATTAACTGAGAACTTGAAGCTTGCTGAGCAGTATCAACTGCCCATAGTTGTTTGTACGACAGGTTTGAATGACGAACAGAAAGAGCGATTGGCTCAGGCCGCTGAAACGGTGCCTGTATTATATGCAAGTAATACCAGTATAGGCATAGCGTTGCTTGAGCAGCTTGTGGGGTTGAGCAGCGCAGCGTTACCCGATGCCGATATCGAAATTTTTGAAGCGCATCATCGTCATAAAAAAGACGGCCCGTCGGGAACGGCAATTACTTTGGGACAAGCCGCAGCAAAAGGTCGGGAACAAAGTTGGGAACAAGTAAATGATGGTGTTAGGGCAGATGGTGTGCGCAGTGAAAAGGGCATTGGCTTTTCAGTAATGCGGGCGGCGGATATTGTGGGTGAACATCAGGTGACTCTGGCTGTTGACGGCGAGCGCGTAGAAATAGGGCACCGGGTCAGTAACCGTAAGATTTTTGCAGAGGGCGCTATAAGGGCTGCTAAATGGCTTAAAGGACAAACTCCCGGGTTATTCAGTCTGCAAGACACACTTAACTTGCAGGATATCCTGCAACGCTTACTCAAGCGATAAATACTGCTGGACGATTTTCGTAAAATTTCGTAGAATAAGTGCAATTTGCCTGAATCAGTCCGAAGGCTGGCGTGATTTGGCAAAATGCGCGGTTCAGGACGCAAAACGGGGAAGTCAAATTATTGATTCACCCGTTTTTTTATGTACGGAGGTTGCCCTTGAGTATTCTAGCGAGTCAATCCGCTAAACGAGCGATTCTGGTGCTTGCTGATGGGACCGTGTTTCGCGGGACCGCTATTGGAGCCGAAGGCTCCGCAGTCGGCGAAGTGGTCTTTAACACGGCCATGACAGGCTACCAGGAAATTCTTACCGACCCATCTTATACCGAACAAATCGTTACTCTTACTTATCCCCATATTGGCAATACCGGCACCAACTCAGAAGACGAAGAATCTGACAAGGTTTGGGCCAAAGGTCTTATCATCAGAGACTTGGCAATGAAAGCCAGTAACTTCCGTAGTGAGGAAACGTTGAGTGCCTATTTGCAACGTCACAATGTGGTAGGCATTGCGGACATTGATACGCGCCGTTTAACTCGCATATTGCGCGAGAAAGGTGCTCAAAATGGCTGCATCATGGTCGGTGAACTGGATGAAAACAAAGCGCAGGAATTAGCGCAGAAGTTTCCCGGATTAAAAGGCATGGACCTTGCCAAAGAGGTTTGCTGTGACAAAGCTTATGAGTGGTCTGGTGGTAGCTGGCAGCTGGGCGAAGGACATACCAAGCCTGAACAAAGTAAGTACCATGTGGTTGCATACGATTATGGGTGTAAGCACAACATTTTACGTTTACTGGCAGACAGAAACTGTAAAATTACCGTTGTACCGGCACAGACCTCGGCTGAAGAAGTTTTAAAGCTAAACCCTGACGGCATTTTCTTATCGAATGGCCCTGGTGACCCGGAACCTTGTGATTACGCTATTACAGCAATAAAGACCTTACTGGATAAAGACATTCCAATATTTGGTATTTGCCTTGGGCATCAGTTGCTGGCCATTGCCAGTGGTGCACGCTCGATGAAAATGAAGTTTGGTCACCATGGTGCGAACCATCCTGTACAAGACTTGAAAACAAAGCGGGTTATGATCACCAGTCAGAACCATGGCTTTGCGGTGGATGAAAAGCAGTTACCAAACAACCTGGAAGTGACTCACGTGTCGTTGTTTGACGGAACACTACAGGGTATTCATCGTAAAGATAAACCTGCGTTTAGTTTCCAGGGTCACCCGGAAGCAAGCCCTGGTCCACATGATGCCAGTGAACTGTTTGACCACTTTATTGAATTGATGCAGGCCAATGCCTGATTCGTCGAATGATATTCGATACCGTCATCCGTAGCGAAAGGACAGATAGAGCGACTTTATGCCAAAACGTACCGACATTAAAAGTATTCTGATTCTGGGCGCAGGCCCGATTGTTATTGGCCAGGCGTGTGAGTTTGATTACTCTGGAGCTCAAGCGTGTAAAGCGCTGCGCGAAGAAGGTTACCGGGTTATTCTGGTTAACTCTAACCCCGCTACCATTATGACTGATCCGGAAATGGCCGATGCTACTTATATTGAGCCTATTCACTGGGAAGTGGTCGAGAAGATTATAGAGCGTGAACGTCCTGATGCTGTTTTACCGACCATGGGTGGGCAAACGGCTTTGAACTGCGCTTTGGATCTTGACCGGCACGGTGTACTTGAACGTTATAAAGTAGAAATGATTGGCGCCAATGCAGACGCCATTGATAAAGCGGAGAACCGTGACCGCTTTGACAAAGCGATGAAAGCAATTGGACTTGAGACACCTAACGCCGAAATGGCTCACAGCTTAGATGAAGCCTTCGATGTGCTTAGTCGACTGGGGTTCCCTTGTATTATTCGTCCGTCTTTCACTATGGGTGGCAGCGGGGGCGGTATTGCCTATAACCGCGAAGAATTTGAAGAAATTTGCCGCCGGGGTCTGGACTTGTCGCCAACCAATGAGTTGTTAATTGACGAATCGCTACTGGGCTGGAAAGAGTACGAAATGGAAGTTGTGCGCGACAAAAGTGACAACTGCATCATTGTTTGTACTATTGAAAACTTTGATCCTATGGGCATTCACACTGGTGACTCAATTACGGTTGCGCCTGCTCAGACGCTGACAGACAAAGAATTCCAAATTATGCGTGACGCTGCCATGGCAGTATTGCGTGAAATTGGTGTGGAAACTGGTGGTTCAAACGTACAGTTCGGTGTTAACCCTGATACCGGTCGTATGGTTATTATTGAAATGAACCCCAGGGTGTCGCGTTCTTCTGCACTGGCTTCAAAAGCTACAGGTTTTCCTATTGCTAAAGTTGCTGCAAAGCTTGCCGTTGGTTACACCCTGGACGAGCTTGAAAATGAAATAACGGGCGGCAGAACGCCAGCTTCATTTGAACCAGCGCTTGACTACGTTGTGACAAAAATTCCACGTTTCAACTTTGAGAAGTTTGCTAACTGTAATGACCGCCTGACCACACAAATGAAGTCGGTTGGTGAAGTTATGGCTATTGGGCGTAACTTCCAGGAGTCAATGCAAAAAGCTCTAAGAGGTTTAGAACTTGGAGCTTCGGGTTTCGACCCCATTGTTGAGATTGATTCAAAAGACGCTCGCTCTAAAGTTATCCGTGAACTCAAAGAACCGGGGGCTGAAAGAATTTGGTATATCGCCGATGCGTTCCGCTTAGGCATGACCGTTCGCGAAGTGTTTGAACTGACTCGAATTGATGAGTGGTACCTTATTCAAATTGAAGAGCTGGTTAATCTTGAAAAAGAGGTTGATGAGCTTGGCTTAGCCGGACTAACCGCTGAGGTTATGACGGTATTGAAGCGGCGCGGCTTCGCCGACTCACGAATTGCCGATGTTTTACACGTGAGCGAAGCAGAAGTTCGTAAAAAGCGTCACAAGTTTAAAATTCATCCTGTTTATAAACGAGTTGATACATGCGCTGCGGAGTTTGCTTCGGGTACCGCTTATATGTACTCAAGCTACGATGAGGAGTGCGAGTCGGCACCGTCCGATAAAGACAAGATCATGGTTATTGGCGGTGGTCCTAACCGCATAGGCCAGGGTATTGAATTCGATTACTGCTGTGTACATGCCTCACTGGCTTTACGCGAAGATGGTTATGAAACCATTATGGTGAACTGTAACCCAGAAACGGTATCAACGGATTATGACACCTCTGATCGTCTCTACTTCGAGCCGATTACTCTTGAAGACGTACTTGAAATTGTACGCATCGAGAAGCCTAAAGGGGTTATTGTTCAGTACGGTGGCCAGACACCATTGAAATTAGCTCGTGAGCTTGAGGCAAATGGCGTCCCGATTATTGGTACATCACCCGATGCTATCGATAGAGCAGAAGATCGCTCAAGATTCCAGACCGCAGTACGTCGTCTCGGCTTAAAGCAACCGGAAAACTCAACGGTAACCGGATTCAACGAGGCATTAACGGAAGCTAAGCGTATTGGTTATCCGTTGGTTGTGCGTCCATCCTACGTATTGGGTGGTCGGGCTATGGAAATTGTTTATGATGAAGCCGACTTGCAACGTTATTTGACCGATGCGGTCAAAGTATCTAACGATGCACCGGTACTGCTGGACCGTTTCCTTGATAACGCGGTTGAAGTGGATGTTGATGCTATTTGTGACGGTAAGGATGTGCTCATTGGTGGTATCATGCAGCATATTGAAGAGGCAGGGGTTCACTCAGGTGACTCAGCTTGTTCATTACCACCATATTCTTTAAGCGATATCATTCAGGCACAACTGCGCGAGCAAATGCGCAAGTTAGCTTTTGAATTGAACGTAAATGGTTTGATGAATGCTCAGTTTGCTGTAAAAGACGAAGAAATTTATCTTATTGAAGTAAACCCAAGAGCTGCACGTACCGTACCTTTTGTTTCTAAGGCAACAGGCGTTCCGTTAGCGAAAGTTGCTGCGAGGGTTATGGTGGGTCAGTCGCTGCAGCAGCAGGGCTACGTGAAAGAAATTATTCCACCGTATTACTCGGTAAAAGAAGTGGTAATTCCTTTTGCTAAGTTCCAGGGTGTGGATCCAATCCGCGGCCCGGAGATGCGTTCAACCGGTGAGGTTATGGGTGTAGGTGAAAGCTTTGAAGAAGCTTATGCCAAAGCAAACCTTGGTGCAGGTGAGGCATTAGCGAAAAAAGGAAAAGCCCTGATTTCAGTAAAGGACAGTGATAAGCAACGTTTAATGGACTTGGCTCGTGGCTTATTAGCGTTAGGCTTTAGCCTGGAAGCGACACGTGGTACGGCGAAGATGCTTGGTGAAGAGGGTATCGAGTGCAGTATCGTTAATAAACTGCAGGAAGGACGACCAAATATCGTTGATGCTATAAAAAATGGTGAATATAGTTATATCATCAATACGGTAGAAGGGCGTCGTGCGATAGAAGACTCTGTTTATATTCGTCGTGAAGCACTGTTGAATAAAGTGATTTATACTACAACGTTGAATGCTGCATTTGCGACAGTTAAAGCAAATACAGCGGATGATCGGGCTCGAGTTAGCTCGGTACAAGAATTACATAAAAGGGTGTCGTTAATATGAACCAGATTCCAATGACGGAACATGGCGCGCAATTGTTACGTGATGAGCTCAAGCGTTTAAAAACGGTAGAGCGCCCACGTATTGTTGAAGCTATAGCTGATGCACGCGAGCACGGAGATTTAAAAGAGAACGCTGAATATCACGCCGCGCGTGAACAGCAAGGTTTTTGTGAAGGCCGTATTCAGGAAATTGAATCGAAACTTTCCAACGCACAAATTATTGATGTCACTAAAGTGCCAAATAACGGAAAAGTTATTTTTGGCTCAACGGTCACCGTTTACAATACAAAAACGGATGAAGAAGTGACCTATAAGATCGTTGGTGACGATGAAGCTGATATTAAATCAAATCTAATTTCAGTCAACTCGCCAATAGCTCGCGCATTAATTGGTAAAGAAATTGACGAAATTGCAACAGTAACTACACCCAATGGTGAAGTTGAGTACGAAGTGGTTGCTGTAGAATATAAGTAATTCTAAAGCACATAATGAAAAAGGGCTGGAAACGAAAGTTTACCAGCCCTTTTTGTTTTTAAACGGAAGGCCGGTTGTTTTTTGTACTAATTCTTGTATAGTTCGCAGCTTATTTATATTTTTAACATTAAATTAACAAAAGAAGAGCTGCAATGGACAAGGAAGCGTCACCGTCATCTCAGACACCTCAATACACACCGCTTGATGAATTAACTGTTACAGAATGTTTTGAACGTTTAAAGCTGGTTTCGCAGAAAGGAACCTATAAAGACGTTTCTCTATGGTTAGGACGAAAGCCTAACGACTATGCCAATAGAAAGCGCAGCAACAAAATACCCTTTGCTGATATTATTCGAAAGTTACTGCAAGAACGAATCTCTTTAAACTGGTTTTTCGCGCCGGGCTATACTTTGCATGAACCGACCTATTCCTATACTCAGCCAGACTATGTGAAAAGCAGTGTTGCAGAGGAAGAGCGCAAACGTCGACTTGAGTTTCTAAAAGCCCATCGAAAAATTGAACCTTTCCTAAAAGCCTACAACCTGGAAAACGACGAACAATGTCTGGAAGTGATGTTAGATGTTTACTTTTCGACTAAAGACAAATGGATGGAAAAGTCGCAGGCGTTACAGCTGGTAGCTAAAGCATTATCGCTGACGCCTGCGAGCAAAAGAGACTAGCCGCGCGGAAGGCGAATTTTAGGCTCTTCGGCCGGTCGGTATATCACTTGCGTTTTACCGATAATTTGCACTTCAGAAGCACCGGTTTCGTGTACAATAGTTGCCATAATTTGTTTTCTGAGCTCACGATCTTCTTCCGGAATTTTTACTTTAATGAGTTCGTGGTGATCAAGTGCCTGCTCAATTTCTGCAAGAACACCTTCAGTCAGGCCGTTAGCCCCAAGCAGTACGACTGGCTTTAGCGGGTGTGCCAGACCTTTTAAATGTTGTTTTTGCTTATTACTTAATGACATTCGATAATATCCGTTTTAGAGCTTGATTTTTTAACATTGTAACGCCAGATCAGGT
>JBNJGQ010000013.1:0-31328 GCA_051747845.1 Pseudomonadota bacterium | reverse complement strand
GGGCAGCGACCTGGCGGCGGACACCGAGTTCGACGTGGTTGTTAACTCCAGCGATGAGGCCGGTAATACCGTCGACAGCACCGCGACCTCCACGCACACCGTCGATACCAGCGCCCCTGGTGCGCCGGGCATCAGCCTGGACAACGACACAGGCTCGGACGCTAGTGACGGTGTCACGAGCGATGGCAGCTACAGCGTTGGTAACGTCGAGGCGGGCGCGACCGTGGAATACAGCACGGACGGCGGCGAGACCTGGATGAGCGAAGCACCGGAGGCGGTGGAAGGTGAAAACACCATCCGTGTACGCCAAACGGATGAGGCCGGAAACGTTTCGGATGAGAGCGATCTGACGTTCACGCTTGATACGAATGTGGTTGCGCCAAGCATCAGCCTGGACAACGATACGGGCTCAGACGATAGTGACGGTGTCACGAACGACGGCAGCTACAGCGTTGGTAACGTCGAGGCGGGCGCGACCGTGGAATACAGCACGGACGGCGGCGAGACCTGGATGAGCGAAGCACCGGAGGCGGTGGAAGGTGAAAACACCATCCGGGTTCGTCAAACGGATGAGGCCGGAAACGTTTCGGATGAGAGCGAAATGACGTTTACGCTTGATACGAGCGCTCCAACATTGACGATAAACGCCCCGGATACCAACGACACAACGCCGATACTGAGTGGTACGTCAGATGAAATTGGTGCAACAATCAGTGTGACGGTCACCGATGCCAATAATCAAACCCAGACCTTAACGGCGGTTGTGGCTGCAGATGGCAGCTGGACTGTGGATGTAGCGGATGAATTAGCAGAAGGTACTTACACGGTGCAGGCGTCGGTTGAAGACGATGCGGGTAATGAAGCGGTAGCTAACACCCAGGGCGAAATTGATTTAACGGCACCTACTTTGACCCTGGAAGTGCCAACTAACGTGAACGATACCACACCAACCATAAGCGGAACTTCCGATGAAATTGGTGGCACAGTCTACTTAGTGGTGACGGATGCGGACGGTAATGAACAGCAACTTGAAGCAACGGTTGATAACAATGGTAACTGGCAGGTTGATGCTGAAATTCCGTTAGCGGTGGGTGAGTATACTGTTAGCGCGACAATTTCTGATGACGTGGGTAACCAGGCTCAGGCAAGCCAGAGCGAAGGCACGATTGAACCATCAGTTACTATTGTTGATTTTGAGCTGAATTCAGAAGTGGGCGTTAACGTTACTGACTCAATTTGGAGCGGTGGAGTATCGAATAACCAGTTCGGTATCGTTTCGAATTATTCTGTAAATGAGAATAACCCGAATCAGACCGTAGATAGTGATCGAATATATGATTGGGGAACACGAAATCTAGAAATCACATCTAACGAAGGTAGTAACGAAACCTACTTGTTTTCGGTAGGTGATACTTATACCGTTTCGTATGAAGTTCAAACCGGTCCTTGGTGGAATCGATCATGGGAAACGGTTGAACTAGAAATGACCGTAACACGTTCAGATGTTCAGGGCTTTAACGGTGAAGATACCGATATACTTGTATTAACTGGAACCTTACCTAGTGGCGAGGATGTTACTCTGGTAATGGCCTCGGGAGAGATTGATAATTTTGACGCCTTTTATGTTAATGATAAGTTCGACACTGACGTTGGCTTCAGAGAATTCACGGTCAATGGCGAAGCAGCTGTAAACTCAACGGTAACTATCGAGCAAGTTGACGAAAATGGTAATGTCATAGACTCAGCTACTGTTACGAGCGATGCTAATGGCCAGTGGAGCTACGATGTCGGTCAATTAGAAGGGCGCTCAGGCATTCTCAAGGTGACCTCTGTAGACCAATACGGTAACGAATCCGTCGATGAGAAAAACTTCTTATTCGGTGAAACGAATAACGAGAACACTCTGGAAGGGTCAGGTAGCAGTGATCTTATTGTCGGTGGTCTTGAAGACGATAGTATTACTGGCGGACAAGATTCTGACGTCCTTATTGGCGGTGGCGGTAACGATACCTTCGTCTGGAAAGGCGACGACGAAGGAACCGTTAATATTCCTGAGGCTGATACCATTCAGGACTTCACTTTAGGTAATTTCTCCAGTGATGAAGATGCGGATCGCTTAGATCTTTCGGACTTATTGCAAGGTGAGAGCACAGGCACTATCGATAATTACCTATACGCAGAAGATGATGGTAACGGTAATACCGTGTTGCACATTAATTCTGAGGGGAACCTTAGCGGCACTGATAACGCTGACCAGGTGGTGACGCTTCAGGACGTGCAAATGGCAGATGGTCAATCATCGAGCGACTTTATTCAACAAATGTTAAACGATGGTCAATTGTTGATAGACAATGGCAGCTCCGCTTCCACACAAAGCAGCAGCGAAGGAGCTTCCATTGATTTACATCAAACTAATAAGCTGTCTGGCTTAGAGTAGTTCTTATGACCTAGTACAAACGGGCTAGATCCTGACTTAAATTGGTTAGGACTCTAGCTCGTCTATTTTCTAGTCTAATAGTAAGTGTTATAATCTTTCGAAAATAAATTGTTACAATTGTATTAGCTTCTATTAGGAGAATCTCGTGAAACTATTGGTTAGACGGCTGTCTGGCTGCCTGCTTGCTGGCTTATTTGCATCTGCTGTATACGCTCAGGAAGCAGAACCGAATGACACGAAAGTGTTAGAAGCGGTTATGCAGGCTGTTGAAAACAACCCGGAAGTCTTAAAGCAGTGGTATGAAATGCGAGCGGTTAGCAGTGATGTGGCCAGAGCTCGGGGCGCTTACGGCCCTCAGTTGGACGCTTCTACTTCGTATAACTATACAAAAAGAGACTATTCGTTAAACGAGGAGTTTAGCGGTAACCGCGTTAGCCTCGATTATCGGCAGCTTTTATTTGATGGTTTTGAGACATCTAACTTAATTGAGCGTTTTCAAGAACTTCAATTAGTTCGGTATTATGAGTTAAAAACAGTTGCAGAGAATGTTGGTTATGCGGCTTTTGAGGCGTACCTTGATGTTGCAACCAACCGTGAACTGGTAAAACTGGCGCGCGATAACGTTGAGAAGCATCGTGATGTTTATGAGCAAATTGAAGAAAGTGCATCTGCCGGTGTCGCCCGAAACGCTGATTTAGAACAAATTAACGGGCGTCTGGCACTGGCGTTAAATAACTTAGAAACTCAGCGCTCTAACCTGCATGATGTTATTAGCCGTTACCTGCGTATTGTTGGCGAATTACCGCCGCAACAAACATCCAACGTGGTTGTTTCTGAAACCTTCCTTCCGGCAGGGACTGAAGAAGCGATGAGCCTGGCGAATAGAACGAACCCTGAGCTCCATGCAGCGCTTAGAAACATACGAGCAGAAAGAAAACAGTTAACGTCAAATAAGCGTGGTGCATACTCGCCTAAACTGAGCTTAGTTGCTAATCGAAGCTATTCTGAATTAGACGATAACGGTTTTGATAACCGCCAAAATGACACTCAGATTGGCCTGCAGTTACGTTTTAATATTTTAAACGGTGGTCGCGATTACGCTGAGATTCGTCGTACGGTTTCTCAGGTGAACTCTGCGGAGCAACAAAGAAATTTAGTTTGTCGTAATATCAACCAAACCATTCAGGTTGAAATGAATCAAATTGAAAGTTTACGCGACAGAATTCCTCAGTTGCGTCAACACAAACTCTCTTCAGGCAAAGTACGTACTGCCTACAAAGACCAGTTTGATTTAGGCCAGCGGTCGCTGCTGGATGTGCTGGATTCTGAAAATGAGTATTTTGAAGCCAGTATTGCTCTTGCTGAAGCCGAAACCGATTTGGAGCAGGCAAAAGCCAAGCTTCTGGCGAGCATGGGATTATTATTGAATTCTCTAAATATTGATTCAAGCAAACTAAACTCAAATAAAGACTTTGAAGTTCCTGATTTACAAGTTAACTTAGACTTTGCATGTCCCGTAAAGCGAGTGACCACAGCCTATTATGAGTAATACGCAGTCAGGCAAGCGCCCATTGGCGACTTGCCTGAGTATTATCGCTAACTATCATCAGCTACCGTTTTCATTCGATGCCGCCACGGCAGGGTTGGCTCAACAAGACGGTGATTTAACTCCTTCATCGCTGGCAACTTCAGCTAAGCGCTTTCAGCTTTCAGCAAAAGTTTATGAGCGTTCGCTCAAGAATGTTAATAAAAATTTATTGCCGGTTATCTTACTGCTTAAAGACAACAAAGCCTGTGTTTTAACGTCTGTTAACGATGACACTGCGGTAATAGTAGAGCCTGAGCTGGAGCACGGTGAAACCACACTTAAACTGGATGATTTAGAGCAACAATATAGCGGCACCTTATTCTACGTTCGGCCTGAATTTAATATGGATAAGCGTGCCGACGACACGATAAAAAGAAAGAATGGCCATTGGTTTTGGTCCGCCATAAAAGAAAACAGAGGCACATACCGCTCGGTTATATTGGCATCGTTACTGATTAACTCCTTTGCGTTAGCTATGCCCATTTTTGTTATGAACGTTTATGACCGGGTGGTTCCTAATGAGGCTTTCTCGTCGTTATTTGCGTTGGCAACGGGTATCTTTTTAGTGTTGACCATTGAGTTGGTGCTAAAAATAATGCGGGTGTGGTTTATTGATTTAGCGGCCAACCGAGCCGACGTCAAAATTTCCAGTAACATTATGCAGCGTGTTCTGGGCATGAAGATGAAAGATAAACCTCAGGCGTCAGGCTCCTTTGTTTCAAACGTTCAGTCTTTTGAAAGCATTCGCGGCTTTATTGGGTCTTTAAGTGTCGTCACTATGGTCGACATACCCTTCGTATTGTTGTTTTTGTTGGTGGTATCGCTCATCAATATTTACCTGGCAATACCGGTGTTAATTGCTGCGATATTGGTTTTACTTTATTCGCTGTTTTCTCAGGCCAAGTTAAAGGAATTGTCTGAGCATGGAATGCAGGCGGGCGCAGTTCGCAACGCCAATGTCTATGAGTCATTAAGCTCGCTGGAGACCATTAAAAGCTTTAATGCCCAGCATCGGGTGCAGAATCAGTGGGAAAAGAGCACGATATTCATCAGCCGCAACGCGGCACGTATGCGTTTACTGGCCTCTTCTATCACCAATACAGCTAGCTGGATGCAGCAACTTGCTTCTATCAGCGTGATTGTTATTGGTGTTTATTTAATTTCAGAACAGATGATAAGCCAGGGCGCACTCATAGCCGCGTATTTGTTAAGCGCACGAGCGTTGTCGCCGGTCAGCCAGGCTGCAGGGCTTTTGTCGCAGTATCACCACAGCTCTACGGCTATGGAGTCGCTTGAAAATATCATGGACCGCGACACCGAGCGTTACGACGACGCGAACACGGTCAGTAAAGCCCGTATTGATGGACATATCGAATTCAAAAATGTCGGGTTCCGCTACCCGGATGTGGATACTGAGGTACTCAGTCACGTTAATTTATCGATTAAAGCCGGGGAAAAAGTAGCGATCCTGGGGCGTAATGGCTCAGGGAAAAGCACACTTGCACGCCTTATTTTAGGCCTTTATCAGGCCGAAAGAGGGCATGTTTTAATTGATAACGTGGATATTAACCAGTTAAACCCGAATTTAGTGCGCCGGCATATTGCCTATGTTCCACAGGAGCCCGGGCTGCTGTTTGGTACCTTGCGCGACAATATTTTGTTAGCCAGCGTTACCCGCGACGACAATGACCTGGTTAAAGTAACCAACGAGATGGGACTGAGTTCTCTGGTGAAAGAGCATCCCGATGGTTTTAATATGCAAGTAGGAGAACGGGGCGGCAATCTGTCAGGCGGTCAACGTCAGTCGGTTGCACTTGCGCGGGCACTGGTTAATGACCCTTCCGTTTTACTGCTGGACGAGCCAACCGGCATGCTTGACCATGCCAGTGAAGCCAAAATAAAAGCGCATTTAAAGCAAGTCACTGCCGACAAAACATTGTTAATGGTGACACACAAAATGACGATGCTTGAATTGGTTGATCGTGTTGTGGTCATGGATAGTGGCAAAATTGTCGCCGATGGTCCTAAAGCACAAGTGCTTGAAGCGTTAAAACAAGGTCGTGTCGGGGGAAGTCAGCGTGACTGAGCCGAAAAAGCGTACAACCGAGCAGCGAGGGTTCGACAAGCTTGGCAAAATAAGTAACCGAAGTGAGGCCGGAAAAGGGCTTATTGATCGGTTATTTGGCCGCTGGATAAATGTACCTGGCAGTAAAGACTGGGTTGTTGACGCTGAGTGGGCCAAAATTCAGCAGAACCCGATAAAGACAACCCGGCTGCTGTATACCGTTATTATTTCAGTACTTATTTTAGTCACCTGGGCTGCTTTTGCCGAGGTAGCCACCATAGCCAGAGGGGATGGGAAAGTTGTCCCCTCGAGCCAACTGCAGACCATAGAAACCTTCGATGGCGGTTTTATTGAAAAAATTCATGTGAGCGAAGGGCAACTTGTTAGCAAAGGCGATGTGCTGGTAGAGCTCGATTCAACCCGGTTTTTTTCAGAGTTTAATGAGAACCAGTCACGGATGTGGGCGTTGCAGGCGGATAATGCGCGTTTAAGAGCCTTGGTTAATGGCGCAGAGCTTGAGTTTCCAAACCCGCTTTCAGAAAGCGCGCCGGTGCTGGTCAAAGACACGATATCTGCCTACGAGAGTAATCTGGAGTCTTTAAAAAGCCGCACTCAGTCGGCTGAGGCTCAGCTGCGCCAGAGAAAAGAAGACTTAAACGAATTGCAGGCTGCATTAAAGCAATACAGAGAGTCTCTTGCATTGGTAGAAAGGGAACTTGCAGTTACACGGCCTTTAAAGCAATCGGGGGCTGTATCAGAAGTGGACATCATTCGGCTGGAGCGAGACCAAACGCAGTTCAGAGGCCAGATTAATCAGACATTAGCGGCCATTGAAAACGCAAAAGCCGCAATTGATGAGTCGGAAAACCGACTGAATGAAGTTCGCCTGGAGAAAATTAACGAATGGCGTCGTGAGCTTTCTGAGGTTTCCGCCGATCTTGCCGCATTTGAGAGCGTAAAGTCCCGGCTATCCGATAAAGTTCAGCAAAGTAAACTTCGCTCACCGGTGGGCGGTATTGTCCAAAAACTTCATGTGAATACAGTGGGTGGTGTCGTGACGACAGGGCAGCCGGTGGTCGATATTGTGCCGGTAAACGACGAGTTAATTATTCAGGCGCGCATTCTGCCTAAAGACATTGCTTTTATTAAGAAGGGGCAGGAGGCGATGATAAAGTTCACGTCTTATGACTTTTCGGTGTTTGGTGGCGCTAAAGCGACCGTTTCTCACATTAGTGCCGACACGGTGACAGACGATGACGACGTGACCTATTACATCGTTCGCTTAAAAACCAGCAAGTCTGAATTTTCAGAAGAGCTCCAGATTATTCCGGGAATGGTTGCTCAGGTAGACATAAAAACGGGCGAAAGAACGATATTGAATTATCTGTTAAAGCCGTTGATGAGAGCGAAATCTGAAGCTCTTACGGAGAGGTAAACTGATGGAACATGTTTTTCTTACTCATAACTTTATTTCCCCTCGGTGGGAGAAGCTCTCCGGTAGTGTTCATATAACCGAGAGCGCAGAAGCGTTAAAGCAGCTTGCAGCGCAAAAAGAGCTCTCTGAACTGACCTTCTGGTTAGCGGCAGAACATAGTAGTACGGCTTCGGTTGCCGCTTATTTAGCGAAAGTAAACAGCAAGTTCGTTGTTTTATACTCGGCTCCGGAAACAGAGGATTTAGTGGCGTTGCTAAGCCTCGGAGCGAGAGGTTACACCAGCCTTGCCGCTTCAACCTCGGTTATGGAGCGCATCACTGCTGTTATTCACCAGGGTGGCTTGTGGATGCCAGAGCAGTTTTTAGCCAATTTAACGGGGCTGTCGCAAAAAAGACTGAATAATGGAAAAGAGCTTCCGGCAACGTTTGCTATACTGAGTGATCGCGAGCGACAAGTCTGTGAAAAAGTACTTGCGGGTCTGACGAACCAAAACATTGCTGATGCCCTTTTCATATCTGAACGCACGGTGAAAGAGCATTTAACCAAAAGTTTTCGAAAATTAGGTGTGAAAGATCGCCTGCAGCTGGTTTTGAAAGCAAGAAATGAGGAAAGCGAAACGCTTAACGCCGGTGAATAAGATGCCTTATATAAAACGCGATGAACATAACCGTATTGTGGCCTTTAGCCTGACTGAAGAAGCTGGCTTTGATGAGTATTCAGAAGATACCAGCTCCGAGTTACAGGCCTTCCTGCAACAACAAATGGTGACTCCCGAGAAAAACTCGGGGCTTGAAGCTTCTGACCAATCAATTATTCGAGTCCTGGAAGATTTGATTATGTTGCTTTCAGACAAAGGTGTTATTCATTTCACCGAGCTGCCCGATGAAGCACAGAATAAGTTGATGCGACGCTTATCAATGCGCCGCGCTATCAACGACTTATCGGATTTAGTATCAACTGATGACGAAACCATCGATATTAACTCCTCCGATTAAAACATTAGGTTTTGCTGGTGTAACCATCAAAGCCTGCGGCCAATACAGACTCAATATCGGCTTCATTATCCACACCCTCTGCATACATTTTAATGCCCAGCGACTGACCCAGTTGACACATTTTGGCTGGTATAGAGTCCTCAACTTCCCCTGCGTTTTGTGGTATCGCCTGAGTAATAGAACGATCAACTTTTAAGTAGTCGAGCCCGAAAGTTTCAATGTCGTACATGTAATCAAAAATGTGCGTACAACCTTGCAAGCCAACATGGCACCCCATGCGTTTCATAGAGAAGCAAAAGTCCGCAAACAGTTTTTGCTGAGAGTGGACTTCAAACTCATTAAGTTCAAACCAAAGGTTGGCCGGGTCACAGGCTTTTTTATATTGTTGAATGGACTTCATTAGTTGAGCCCGAGCCGGAACCGATTGCAAAAAGTTGATGGACAGGTTCATTGCAATATCGCTGTTATTTTCGGCGCTAAACAGCATGGCTTTTTCTATCGCTTTTAGCTCTAAAGCAGACAAAAACTCAAGGCGTTGGGCCCAGGGGATAAATTGATGACCGTTTAGAATATGTCCGTTAATTTCCAGGCATAAGCTGTTTTCCAAGTGAACTAAGTTACCGCTTCTGTCCTTGGTTGAACGAAAGTTAAGCTGAACCTTGTCGTGTTCAAGTGCATCTTGAAATGTTTGGGACCACTGTTGTTTATTCGTGAAAAGTGGGGCGCTATTTTTTGTATGGCTTAGAATAAGAGCGGTTGTATTGTCAGTGAGTCGCGCTTCTGCATTGGTAATTTTTTCATCCAGGCGCATGAGCAGTTGGCCGACCGTTTCATCCGCAACGGTAAAATCAGCTGAAGCGTACCAATTGGCTTGCGCATTAAGCTGGTTCTTTTCATGGACTTGTATCGTGGACACGCAGTCATTAATTTTACGCTCTAACTGCTCTATGTCTGCTACGTTTTCAAAAAGCAGCCCGAAGTCAGACGCGTTCATGCGAGCCACGGTAACTTTACATGATAACTCCTGCTCTATTGATTCGGCTTGCTCAGATAACTTATCTGCAATGGCTTTTATATAGTTATCAACGTTTTTGCGACCGAAGCTCTTATTTAAGTCGGCTAACTTATCCAGATGAAGCATGAGCATGACTGCCGGTAGGCGCTCTTCGCGCACACCGAAATGCGCAGATAAACGTTCTAAAACAAACGACCGGTTGTAAACGCCGGTATCCTGGTCTTTATATAGACGCGCTTGCAGCTGGCTCAGCTTGCGCAGTTCTTTTTGAAATTGCATGCGAATTTGTTCGGACATTTTATTCATAGCCTGAACAAGTTTTTTTAAGTCCTGGGTTTTTGGTGATTTTTTGTTGGTTATATACCGGCCCTGGCCGATAGCTTCAGCCTGCTGAACCACTAAGTTTAGTGGACGCGTCACATTTCTGAGTAAAGCCCGGCCACAAAGCCCGGCTAAAACGGCCGTTGATAGCGCAATAACGAATAGAGTCATTGCTCTGGACCATAACGTTTCCAGTGCATGGCGTTTCTGGCTTTGCACAGAAACCATACCAAACTGATTCCAGCCATCCTGGACAAGTGCCTCACCTGCCGGAACCTCAAGGTCAAACCAGTTAGCGAACCAGCTGGGTACTTTGCCCGCTCGGTTGTCGTTAAAAGAGCGCTCGACAACAATTTCGCCCTGGGTATTAGTCAGCGTAATTGACTCGTAGAAGCCAGTATCAAACTGAGCGCTAATGGTCAGCTCTAATAATGCCGGGTCTTTACTATTATTGCTGAGCGTTTGCGCGAGCATGTTGGCACTGTTGGTATTTTCAGTTGTTAGCTGCTGTTCAATAAATCGCGTTGCTGACAAACTGGTTACGATAAAGCTTGTAAAAAAGCTAATAAGCACAACAGCAACAAGGACATACCAAATCTGTCGGTTTAGTGTCATTAATTGTTCCTCCAGGAAATACCTTCTTGCTCTAAACGAGATAAAACATCTCGCCAGCGTGATAATCTATCAAGTGGGTTTGATTTTGCGCGGCGCTCACTGCTTCCGGCCCAAAGCCCGGCAGAATTAAAACTAAACACCGGAGTAAGGTCATTTCGTTTTGACGCCGGTAAGACCTTTTCAATTAAGCTATCAATAATGAGCGGCTCAGCGTCTGGTGACGAATAATACCCTAAAACCATATGGGCCTGAGTTTTTGAGCTATAAGAGTTGCCTATTTGAGCCTTGACGTAAATGAGTCGTAATTTTTCATCAGGTATGCCCAGGCTCCTTAACGTACTGTATTGTGCAATCGCAAAATCCTCACAGTCGCCAAAGCCCTGCCCGAGTGTTTCGGCTACAGAAGCCCAGTAATCAGGGGTGCCATACAAAACGTCGTCAGTTTTGTAACTCACGTTATCGTGGATGAATCGGTTCATCTTTCGTATTACATCGATGTCTTCTGTGCCAGAATCAGTATTTAAGTCGTGGGACAGTTCGTCCATCAAGCGGAACCATTGTTGTGCTTTTTGGCTGGAATTGTCAGGTGTATAATTGGTTATTGCCTGACTGAACGCCTTTTTATCAACTTGCCACGCGTCACCCGCCTTAAGCCATAGAGGAATAAAGATTAAACCAACGAGTAACCATAAAGACGCGCTTTTCATTGTGTTATCTTATCTGGTATCTGCTAGGGCGAAAAGACCTCGTTAGTTTATATTTTATTTGCTAAAAAGCCCGCATTCGGGTAAAATCCACCCGCAACATGAATCCAGTCACGGAGTGTTGCACATGCTGCGAATTGCCCAAGAAGCCTTGACCTTTGACGACGTTTTGCTCGTTCCCGGTCATTCCGAAGTTCTCCCCCATACCGCTGATTTACGCACGCAATTAACGCGTGGAATTACCCTGAATGTCCCGCTGGTTTCGGCCGCGATGGATACCGTTACTGAATCGGCATTGGCTATTGCATTGGCGCAGGAAGGCGGCCTTGGCTTTATCCACAAAAATATGACCGCAGAGCAACAAGCCGCGCACGTTCGTAAAGTGAAAAAATACGAAAGTGGCATGGTCTCTGACCCGGTTACTGTGCAACCCACAACCACCATTGGTGAAATTAAAAAACTGACTGCCGAGCACGGCTTTCAGGGTTTTCCTGTGGTTGAAGGTAATGGCGATTTAGTCGGTATTGTTACCGGCCGTGACACGCGTTTTGAAGACGATGACAGCAAAGAAATACGCCACGTAATGACGGGCAATGACCGCCTGGTCACTGTGCATGAAACCGCAGAAAGCGAAGAAATACTGCAGCTTATGCACAAACACCGCATTGAAAAGATCTTAGTTGTGGATGATGCGCACAAGCTGAAGGGTATGATCACCCTGAAAGACTTTGAAAAAGCCGAAAACAAACCGAACGCCTGTAAAGACGAGCTGGGTTCACTGCGCGTAGGTGCAGCAGTAGGCGTTGGTGCCGGTACAGAAGAGCGTATTCAGCTGCTGGTTGAAGCGGGCGTTGATGTACTGCTTATTGATACCTCGCACGGGCATTCGCAGGGCGTTCTGGACCGGGTTAAGAAAACTCGTAAAGACTACCCTGATTTACAGATTATTGCCGGTAACGTAGCAACAGCCGCAGGCGCTAAGGCGCTGGTTGAAGCGGGCGTTGATGCTGTAAAAGTGGGCATTGGCCCGGGTTCAATTTGCACGACACGTATTGTTACCGGTTGTGGTGTGCCACAAATTAGCGCTATTAGTGACGCTGTAGATGCCATTAAAGGCTCTGGTGTACCGATTATTGCCGATGGCGGTATTCGTTTCTCAGGAGACATTGCTAAAGCTCTGGCTGCCGGCGCGCACTGCGTTATGGTGGGCAGCATGCTGGCTGGTACTGAAGAGTCGCCGGGTGAAGTTGAGCTTTACCAGGGCCGTTATTATAAATCATACCGTGGTATGGGCAGCCTGGGCGCAATGAACCAGCGCAATGGTTCGTCTGACCGCTACTTCCAGAAAAGCGATGAAGCCGACAAGTTGGTGCCGGAAGGTATTGAAGGGCGCATAGCTTATAAAGGACCTATTTCTGCCATTATCCACCAGCAAATGGGTGGCTTGCGTTCAGCTATGGGTTTAACCGGTTGTCCGACAATTGAAGACATGCGCACCAAGCCGCAGTTTGTGAAAGTCACTGCCGCCGGCATGGGCGAATCACACGTACACGATGTGCACATTACCAAAGAAGCACCGAATTACCGTAGCTCGTAACAGGATGACTAATGACTAGAGATATCCACGATCACCGAATATTGATTTTAGATTTCGGCTCTCAGTACACGCAGCTGATTGCCCGCCGTATTCGCGAAATTGGCGTTTACTGTGAGCTTTGGGCCTGGGATGTTGATGAAGCCGATATTCGGGACTTCGCGCCTAAAGGCATTATTTTATCCGGTGGTCCGGAAAGCGTTGCAGAAGAAGGCTCACCGCGTGCGCCGGAATATGTCTTTAACGCTGGTGTACCGGTATTTGGTATTTGTTACGGCATGCAAACCATGGCTCATCAGCTGGGCGGCTCTGTTCAGTGCTCGCTGGAGCGCGAATTTGGTTACGCGCAAATTGAGCTGGTAGAGCAAAGCCCGCTGTTTAAAGCCATTGAAGACGCTGTGTCAGAATCCGGCGCACCGTTACTGGATGTCTGGATGAGCCACGGTGACAAAGTGGAAATGATTCCGGAAGGCTTCCATACCGTAGCGAAAACCTCTTACTGTCCGTTTGCAGCAATGGCTGACGAAGAACGTCAGTTTTACGGTGTGCAGTTCCACCCCGAAGTGACTCATACCCGCCAGGGTATGCGCATGCTGGAGCATTTTGTCAGCGATATCTGCGGTTGTGAGAAGCAATGGACACCGGAAAAGATCATTGATGACGCTATTGAACGCATTCGTGAACAGGTGGGCACTGACAAGGTTATTTTAGGTTTGTCGGGCGGCGTTGATTCCTCGGTAACGGCTATGCTGCTACACCGGGCTATTGGTGATCAGTTAACCTGTGTGTTTGTCGACAACGGCTTGTTGCGCCTGAATGAGGCGGAGCAGGTGATGGAAATGTTCGGCGACCACTATGGCCTGAACATTCTGCCGGTACGTGCAGAAGACCGCTTTTTAGATGCTTTGGCGGGCGAGAACGACCCTGAGAAGAAGCGCAAAATTATTGGTAATACCTTCATTGAAATTTTTGATGAAGAAGCCGGTAAGCTGACCGAAGTAGACTGGCTGGCGCAGGGCACCATTTACCCAGATGTGATTGAGTCTGCGGGTTCTAAAACCGGTAAAGCGCATGTGATTAAATCGCACCACAACGTGGGCGGTTTGCCGGAAGACATGAAGTTAGGTTTGGTTGAGCCACTGCGTGAGTTGTTTAAAGACGAAGTGCGTAAGATTGGCCTTGAGTTAGGTTTACCTTACAACATGCTTTACCGTCATCCGTTCCCGGGGCCAGGCCTTGGTGTTCGCGTTCTGGGTGAAATTAAGAAAGAGTACTGTGACTTACTGCGCCGTGCCGATGCAATTTTCATTGAAGAGCTGCATAACGCGGACTGGTACAACAAAGTCAGCCAGGCCTTCGCGGTATTCCTGCCGGTACGTTCGGTTGGGGTTATGGGTGATCAGCGTAAATACGACTGGGTTATTGCCATTCGAGCAGTAGAAACCATCGACTTTATGACTGCGCGCTGGGCACACCTGCCGTATGAGTTATTAGAGAAGGTATCGAACCGTATTATTAATGAAGTGAACGGCATTTCCCGTGTCACTTATGATATTTCGGGCAAACCACCCGCTACTATTGAGTGGGAATAAGCCGGTAAATATTGGCTGGCCGTTGCAGGAAATCTTCCGAAAGACGCCAGCAAGTACATCCCTGTAAGGC
The DNA here is from genome assembly GCA_051747845.1 of Pseudomonadota bacterium. Lineage (GTDB taxonomy): Bacteria > Pseudomonadota > Gammaproteobacteria > Enterobacterales > Alteromonadaceae > Idiomarina. The sequence goes on along the minus strand of JBNJGQ010000013.1, from coordinate 16,897 downwards.
TTGGGCAGCGCCATCCATGGCGCTGCGCACTTTCTCCAGATTTTCCTGCAACGGTTTAACGCCAATATCTATTTCTTATTTAATGAACTTAGAAGTTGTAAGTCACGCCTATATGCACTTCGTTGTCGATGCTGTTGAAGTTTCCGCGGAAACCAGCGTCAGCAGAGAACTGTTCAGTAAAAGCGTAGCGTAAACGTGCGCCTACTGATGCGAAGCCGTCTAAGCCCCAGTCATAGCCTGCGTCCACAATAGCTGTAGTTTGCTGGCTGAGTTTGGTCATAGCACCGATACCGGCATAAGCACTGGTGTCGTCACCGTATTCAAAGTCATAGTGGCTAACACCGCCTTTTAAGAAGGTGTTGAACTGTTTGCCAGCACCCATGTCCAGGAAGTACTTAGCGCCAGCGCGAAGTGAGTAGTCACCCATGTCGGTTAGCTGAACTTCACCTACCCAGTTAGGGGCGATGGTGGTGGAGCCTTCGACGTAGAAGTCGGAGTCGTAGAAATCGGAAAAGCCACCGCTGATGTAGTTCAGATTGTCAGCCTGAGTGGCTGCTGAAAACACAAACGAACTGCTTGCGAGTAACGCTGTTGATAGTATGAGCTTTTTCATAGTTTACCTCCTTGGATACAATAACTTCATTATGGCACCTAAGGAGGATTTCAACAGCCCTTCAACTGTAAAGGTTAAGTAAAATAAAGGGCTCTAGCCTGATATTGATATCAGGTGAGGTATGGTTTCTGCCGTAAATATCAGGCTACTTCACAATGTCTAACCAAACCAAGCGGTGATCGGAAGAAGCGCTGCGCTTATTCATTAGCTGGCTGCCGGGTTCATCATCTATAGGCCAGAACACGCCAGCGTCTTTTACAATCAAGTCATTAGACGGCAGTACGTAATCAACGCGCTTGCGCCAGGCGGCGGTGTGATACTGCGAGTTGTCCTTATTGGGAGAGTGCTGCTGTCCGCCCTGACTTTGTGGCTTTACGTCATTAACCCGGGGGTGTTCCAGTAGCTGCTCAATGGCACCGTCGACACCACCGGAACCGGCTTCTGCGTTCATGTCACCCAAAATAACAAAGCTTTCATTGTCGCTAAGTCCGCCACGTACGCCGTTGTCGTCGTATAGGTAGTTGTCACTGCCGGGTGTCAGATAATCAGCAAATAAGCGAATTTCATCGAAATTGCGCATACCGTTGCTGTTTTCCGGGCCGTCGAAAGCCGGTGGTACAGGGTGCGCAGCTAAAAGATGAATAACTCTGTCGCCTACTTTTACCGGGACATCCCAGTGTGACTTAGAGCTTAACGGGTACTGCGCCATTATTTCGTCCGAGTACCATTGCTCGTCGGTCGGTTGTTCCTGCTCATTCATGACGTAAGGAATGTGACGTCCGGGCATGTCCTTCCACAAAAAGTGCTGAAAAGTGCGCGCTTTATCGGTGAGTAACGGGTACTTCGACAGTATGACCATACCGTACTGACCGGGATACCAGCCAAAGCCCCAGGCGTCTATGCCAGTACCTTCCTTTTTACCGTCGCGGTTTAAATCAAAAGGCGAGGGCACGCCGGTGTTTACCGGAGCGGTATAAGCGTAGGGGTACTCAATGGCTTGCTGGCCATTTTGCGAAACCGCTAAATAGTCGTTCTGGAAAACGTTAATCCCAACTTTAGGATCAAGGTAGTCAAACTCGTTCAGCAGCACAATGTCAGGGCGTACGCGTTGGAGAATTTCGGCAATGCCGCGTATTTGGTCGTGACCTTGCTGCAGTATTTCGGGTAATGGCGAGCTGTCTAATGCCGGTAGTTCATTTTCACTGAGGTAATTAGACGCATCCATACTGACATTAAAGGTCGCAACCCTTATTGTTTCAGGCTCATTTTTACCGGAGCCTGCTGTGGCATTAAAAGAGGTGGGAATCATAAAGCCAACGAATGTTAAAAATACAAAAAACCGCATAAAGCCCATGGAGTAACCGTTAGAGAGCAGCCTAAGACAATTGAAGAGAATAAAGGTTCCCGAATGACTAGGCAAGGGCAAATATTTTGATTAAAATATGTCACATATCTGACACAAATATGTCTTAGAAGCGTAATGAAATCAGCCGCATCCCATACAGCTCCGACCTCTTACCGCACTTTTGACTCTTATCAGGTCATGAGCTTTCCGGTAATGAACCAGTTGTTGTGCCGCGGCTCGTCATCGAATAACAAGCGAACGACCCATTTTTCTCTCCCGTCTTCGCAAAAAAGTTCCATCGCTTCTCCTATTTTTTTTCAAACCTTTCACGAAATTGTCACAAATGAGCTTTACCCTTGTCTGTGCTTAAAAACCCAAAACCAAAACCGGGAAGAACAAAACTATGTTTAACTCCACTTTCAAGCGCACAGCTGTTGCAGCTGCTATCGCTTTCGGCCTTAGCGGTGTTGCTATTGCGCAAGACACATCGTCAGTTGTCCGTGGTAACGTTGTTACTGCATCTGGCGACGTAGCGGCAAACGCACGTGTTGAAATTATTCACATTCCAACCGGAACTCGTTCAGTTGCAACAACCAACGAGTCTGGTGCTTTCGCAAACTCTGGTCTGCGAGTCGGTGGTCCTTACCTTATCGTTATTGAAGGTGAGAACGGGCGCAAAGTATACGAAGACGTGTACCTAACGCTGGGCGAATCTTACCGTATTAACGCTGAGCTTGAATCAACCGACATGGAACGCATTCAAGTTTCTGGTGCGGCGATTTTAGGTGGTGAGAACCGCGGTAGCAGCAGCTTTTTCGGCGAAGACGACATTGCGAATACCCCAACTTTTAACCGTGACTTAAAAGAAGTGGCGCGTTTAAACCCATACGTTAACTTGTTGTCAGGTAACGAAGCGCCAATGAGCATTGGTGGTTCTAACCCGCGTTTCAACTCTATCTCAATTGATGGTGTTGGCGTAAACGACGACTTTGGTCTTAACGGTAACGGTTACCCAACGCAGCGTTCACCTATCTCAATTGATGCGGTAGAGCAGGTTGCAGTTGATATGGCACCGTTTGACGCTTCTCAGGGCGGTTTCTCTGGTGGTCGTATTAACGCGGTCACTAAATCAGGTTCTAACGAATTCCACGGCTCATTAACTTACGAGCGCATGAGCGACGCATGGGCAGGTGACCCGGAGAACCCTGAAAGTGGTAACGAAGTTCCATTGGATTACGAACGTGATACATACAGTATTGCGGTTGGCGGTCCAATCATTAAAGACAAGCTTTTCTTCTTCGTTAACTACGAAAATGCACAAGAGCCGGCACAAATTGAGTACGGTCCTGCAGGCGCTGGCGCACCGAACGACAGCAACGTGACTCAGGAAGAGTACAACCGTATTCGCGAAATTGCACAAACTCAGTACGGCTTCGATGTTGGTAACTGGGACACTGTTCGTGATACCGAAAACGACAACTTGCTGGTTAAGCTGGACTGGAACGTTAACTACGATCACCGTGTTGCGTTAACTTATAACCGCACTGAAGGTAACAACCTGCGTGGCGTTAGTAGTAGCCAGAACTCTTTAAACCTGGACACTAACTGGTATGACTACCAGCAAAACATGGATCTGTTCCGTTTGTCCTGGTTTGCTGACTGGAGTGGTGACCTTTCAAGCGAAATTTATGCCAGCCATAAAGCGGTTGAAGCAATTTCTGGTTTGGTAACCAAAGACTTTGGTGACGTGAGCGTCCGTACTGAAAATGGCACTCTTAACTTTGGTCCTGATTCAAACCGTCACGCTAACCAGCTAGAAAACGACAACTTCAAAATTGGCGCGAAATTCGATTACCTGGTCGGCGACCACGAAATTGAGTTCGGTGGTGAGTATGACAGCGTTGACGTTTACAACGTATTTGTTCGTAACTCTTTAGGTTCTTGGTCATACGAGTCAATTGATGATTTTGAAGCCGGTACTGCCGATGAGTTCTTCTACGAGAACGCTTACACCAACAATGCTACTGACGCAGCGGCTAACTTTGAGTTAGGTATGCTGAACTTGTACGTACAGGACAACTGGTACCTGAACGATACAATGGAATTAGGTCTGGGTGTTCGTTACGAAACCTACATGGTTGACGACAAGCCAACATTGAACGAAAACTTTGTTGACCGTTACGGTTACAGCAACCAGGAAAACTTAGACGGTAAAGGCATTTTCTTACCGCGCGTTGACTTCAAATGGTTCGCTACTGACGACATGGTCGTTCGTGCCGGATTCGGTCGCTTCTCTGGTGGTCGTCCAAATGTCTGGATCTCAAACTCGTTCTCAAACGACGGCTCTACGCTGGTACAGTTTGACCGCGACCAGGTATCAGAAGATCAGTACCTGGAAAACCAAAACCCAGCGCAAATTCCACAAGCGGTGTTGGACAGCATGGCAGCCGGTGACGGTGACACTAACAGCATCGATCCTAACTACGACATTCCGTCTGACTGGATTGCCCGTGTAGGTGTTGATTACCGTTTCGACATTCCTAACGTTGGCGACAACTTCCAGGCAACTGCGGAAGTGACTCGTAAATGGATGACAGACAACAGTCAGTGGGTTGATATCTCACGCTGCGTTGCTGATGAAACTGCAGCAGGCATCAACGTTTATGAGCCGTGCGACCCAACTGCACCAAGCGGTCACTATGACTTGCAACTGACTAACGAAGACAAAACTGGTAAAGCGTGGTTGTTAACAACGTCATTGGCAAAAGATTGGGAAAATGGCTTTAACGCTTACGCGGCTTACACCTTCCAGGATATCGAAGAAGGTAACCCGGGTACGTCGTCTACTGCGACTTCAAACTACCAGTACAACATTGTTCGTGACCGTAACCAGGCATTGCTGGGCACTGCGGACTACCAGGTTGAGCACAGCCTGAAAATTGCATTAGGTTACAGCACTGAGTTTGTTAGCGGTTACGCGTCTAAGTTTAACTTATTCTTTAACCGTCGCTCAGGTACTGCGTTCAGTTACACCATGGGTATGTATAACGATGGCGACTTCGGTGACCAGCCATACTTCCAGGGTGGTGGCTCTTACTTGCCATACATTCCAACTGGTGCCGATGACCCTGCATTCAGTCCTGACAGCCCATTGTCGTACGACGAAGCTATGGCTTACTTCCGTGACGCTGGTTTAGAGCAGTACGCGGGTGGCTTTGCACCAAAAGGTACAGGTCGTTCACCTTGGGTTACTAACCTGGACTTCCAGTTCCAGCAAGAAGTTCCTGGCTTCTCTGAAGACCACAAAGGTATTTTCTACATTACCGTTAATAACCTGTTGAACCTTATCGACAGCTCAAAAGGTGAAGTATTGCGTCAGCAGTACACTAACCAGTCGGTTGTAGACTTTGCCGGTCTTGATGACCAGGGTCGTTACATGTACGCCGAGTCATTCTTTGGTTATAACGACTGGAGTATCTTCGAAGCTGAAGAGTCTGCATGGCGCTTGAAGTTGGGTGTTAAATACACCTTCTAATTTTGCCATAGTGGAACCACTAAAAAGTAACGAAAGCCGCACCTTGAGTGCGGCTTTTTTTTGAGTAAAGTTCACAGAATTGTCACCAATAAGCTATAACCTTATTGGTAGTAAAACCAAAACAAAACCGGGAAGAACACACTATGTTTAATGCGACTTTTAAGCGCACTGCCGTAGCTGCCGCCATAGCAATGGGGTTGGCGGGTACAGCAGTGGCTCAGGAAACCTCTTCAAGCTTGCGTGGCGTTGTTACCACTGAGTCAGGTCAGGTGGTTTCAAATGCAACCATTCAGTTACGTGATGAGCGTACTGGCAGTGTCAAAACTTTACGCTCTAACGACCAGGGCACATTTTCTTCACGCGGCTTGCCGGTTGGTGGCCCATACACTTTGGTCGTGGAAGGCCCGGAAGGGCGCAGCCAGGTTGTAGAAGATGTTTACCTGACTTTGGGTGACTCACAGAATGTGAATGTGATGCTTGAGCGCCAGGGAGACATGGAACGCCTGAGTGTTACAGGCTCTATGACTGCTAATGCGCTTTATGGCAGCAACAGCCCGGCAGCAAACTTTAATTTAGAAGATTTAGAAAATGCACCGGCTGCAAACCGTGACTTAAAAGACGTGGTTCGTATTGACCCGCGCATTTACATTAACGAAACCAACGCTGGTGACATTCAGTGTGGTGGCGGTAACCCACGTTTTAACAGTCTGACCGTTGACGGCGTTCGTATGAACGACAACTTTGGTCTGAACAGCAGTGGTTACCCAACAGAGCGTATGCCGTTCTCTTATGACGCAATTGAGCAGGTAGCCGTAGAATTTGCCCCATTTGATGTTCAATACGGTGGCTTTACTGCCTGTAATATCAACGCGGTTACCAAAACTGGTGATAACGAGATGTTTGGTGGCGTGTTCTATGACTACACCAACGATTCTCTGCAGGGTGACGAGCTGGAAGGCGACAAGATTAACATTGGCGACTTCACTGAAAAACGCTACGGCTTTAACTTAGGTGGCGCGGTTATTGAAGACAAACTGTTCTTCTTTACCTCTTACGAGAAGCTGGAAGGCTCCGACACCTTTGACCGTGGTGCTGAAGGCTCAGGTGCTGCAACGGAAGTTGTGGGCGTAACCCAGGCCGATGTCGCACGTATTGCGGATATTGCACAGAATATCTATGGCTATAACCCGGGCGGCTTCCCGGCAAGCTTACCGGTGGAAGATGAAAAGTTCCTGGCCAAGTTAGACTGGTACATTAACAAAGATCACCGCGCTTCACTGACATATAACTACAACGACGGTTATTCAATTGCCCAGTCAGATGGCGACTCAGATGAGCTGGAGTTCTCTAACCACTTCTATGAGCGTGGTTCTAAATTCACCTCTTATGTTGGTGAACTATACTCCGACTGGAGCGATAACTTTTCAACTGAAGCACGTATTGGTTACTCTGAGCTAGATGCTCGCGTGAACCCATTGGGCGGAACCGACTTTGGTGAAGTTCAAATTGCGGTCAATGATGCGACCGTTTATTTAGGTGCTGACGATTCTCGTCATGCTAACAAGCTGAAATACGATACGACTTTCTTCAAAATGAAAGGTACCTACCTGCTGGGTGATCACGTGATTTCTGCCGGTATTGAGCGTGAAGAATACGACGTGTACAACCTGTTTGTGCAGGAAGCGGAAGGTGAGTACCGCTTCGGTTCAATAGACGACTTTGAAGCCGGTACACCACATACAGCAATTTATGAAAGTGCAGCGGGCTCTAACAACCCATTAGACGCTGCGGCTGAGTTCGCGTACGCGGTTAATACGGCCTATGTTCAGGACGAGTACTACTACGCGCCAATGGACATTACTTTTACTTACGGCCTGCGTTATGACTGGTACACCAGCGATGACTACCCAACCTATAACCCGCTGAACGAAGAGCTTTATGGTTTCTCGAATCAGCAGAATATGGGTGACCAGAGCTTGTTACAGCCGCGTTTTGGCTTTAACTGGTTTGTTAACCCGGACTTAGAAGTTCGTGGTGGTATCGGCCTTTACTCTGGCGGTAATCCGAACGTCTGGATTTCAAACAGTTATTCAAACAACGGTATTACCCAGTATGAAGCTTCACGTAGTTTTGCCGGCGAGTCGTTATTTGACGTGCCGCATACTGGCGAAGGACGTCCAATTTATGACGTACCTCAGGAGCTTTATGATGAAGTGGCTACTGCAGAAGGCCGTGGTGAAATCAATACGATGGATCCGGATTTCGACCTTCCAAAAGAATGGAAATACGCGTTAGGTGCAACTTATACCTTACCTGACGACTACGTTCTTATGGCTGACTTCCTGTATACCGATAAGAAAGATGCCGCTATTTTCAAAGCGATGCACTTGTCTGAAGCGGATACAGCGCCAGATGGACGCCCAATTTTTGAAAGTAACGGCCGCCGTGGTGACTACCAGTTGACGAACGTTGACGGCGATTCAGGTTCACAGACAACGGTGTCATTGGCATTGAATAAGTCTCACGACTTTGGTCTGGACTGGACCTTTGGTTACGCTTACAACAAAGCCGAAGACGTTAACCCAATGACCAGCTCAGTGTCGTTCTCTAACTACACTAACCTGGCAACGGCTAATGCACAGAACCCGGGTGTTGCGACTTCGAACTACGAAATTCCGCATCGCTTTACGTTTAAAGCGAACTACACCAAAGAGTTCTTTGATGGCTACAACACTGTGGTGACCTTATTTGGTACGCGCAACAAAGGTCGTCCGTTCTCTTACACAATGAGCGATGGTCCTTTTGGTGAAGTGGCGTATCAGGGCCGTAGCTTGCTGTATGTACCGACTGGCCTGGATGATCCGAACTTTGCAATTGGTACCGACGGTGACGGTAATCCGTTTGAAACGGCTGCCTTCTTCGATTTCCTGGAAGAGTCAGGTTTGAGCAAGTACGCGGGTGGTATTGCCCCACGTAACGAGTTCAACAGCAAATGGTGGACCAAAGTTGATTTACGCGTTGAGCAGGAGCTTCCGGGCTTTATGGACGGACACAAAGCGTCTGCGTTCTTCGTTATTGAAAACTTAGGTAACATGCTGAACGACGACTGGGGCGTGCTTTACGAAGCGAGCTTCCCACGTGCGGTTACTGTAGCTGACGTTGAAATTAACGACGCCGGTCAGTATCAGTACAATTCGTTCCGCGATACCAGCAATGTTCAGTCTCGTGCTGGTGCACCTTCGCTTTGGTCTGTACGTTTAGGCGTAGAATACAAGTTCTGATTGTTTGACGCCGAACGAATAAACCGCCGCTGGTATTGCCCGCGGCGGTTTATTATTTTAATCTCCCTTATATCAAACACTAACTAGCTGACCCAATGGAACTGAGCTGGACCAGTCTTTTACCTTCCTTGCTGGCAATTGTCTTTGCCATTGTTACCCGAAAAGTCCTGCTGGCGCTTATTGGTGGTATTATTCTGGCCAATATTCTGTTGTTCTGGCCTGCCCCGGAAAATATAGCCTACGGTACGCTGAACAGCACCTGGGACACCCTAATTGATCCCAGTAATATGCTGGTGTGGTTTTTTACTCTGGGCATTGGTGCTTTATTCGGGGTGCTGGAAAACGGTGGAACCTTTAAACAGTTTGTACTCAAGCTAGAGCGTAAACAGTGGATTGAAAGCAAACGCCGGGCGCGTTTAATGACCTGGGTTTTGGGCGTTATTGTGTTTATTGAGTCTAATGTGACCATTATGATTTCGGGCACAACTTCACGGCCTATTTATGATCGGCTGGGTATAGCGCGCGAAAAGCTGGCGTATATTGTTGACTCAACCTGTGCGGCCATTTGTATTCTGATCCCTTTAAATGCCTGGGGAGCGTTTAACCTGACGCTGATATCTAACCAGGGTGTTGATCAGCCGTTACTGGTGTTTATTCAGTCGATTGCCTTTAACTTTTACGCCATTTTTGCGGTGTTGCTGGCGCTGTTTGTGGCTTTGTTCGACTGGAACATTGGCCCAATGAAGGCTTTTGAAAAGAACGCGATGCCGGATCAGGTTTCGCAAAACACCTGGGGCGACGGGCCGGATGAAGAGGCCAGTTTTGGTAAAGGCACTGCGGTGGTGATGACTAGTCTTATCTCGTTGGTGGTGATGGTACCTGTCATGCTGCTGATAACCGGAAACGGTGTTTTGGTGGACGGCAACGGTACCTTAAGTGTGTTTATCGCCATTTATGTGGCCTTGGGCATTGCTGTAGCCGGTACGTTAATGACGCAACCGGTGAGCCTGATAGACGTTGGGCGCTACCTGTTAAAAGGCGCGTGGAATATTCTGCCGCTGGCGGTTATTTTGTGGTTGTCGATTGCGCTGGGTGGTTTAACCCGAGACTTAGGCACCGGTGAGTTTCTGGCTGCTGCGTTAGACGGTTCCGTGCAACTATGGATGCTGCTACCGCTGATTTTTGTGTTGTCCGCTATTACCGGGTTTTCTATTGGCTCCAGCTGGGGCACCTTTGCCATTATGCTGCCATTGGCCATTCCGCTGGCAATGACGCTGGGCTTACCGCCTGCGCCTTTTATTGCGGCGGCAATTTCCGGCGGAATTTTTGGTGACCATGCGTCACCCATTTCAGATACCACCATTATTGCGTCTATGGCCTCGGGCGTTGAGCACATTGACCATGTGCGTACGCAGTTGCCGTATGCTTTATTGGCCGGGCTTGGGGCGACAGTAGCTTATGCGATAACGGGTATGCTTATTTAGCGTTGAGCTTGGCAGACTTGCGGCGGGCGCGGAAAAAGCGTCGTAAAATATCGCCGCATTCTTCTGCCAGTACGGCGCCTTGAACGTCAACTTTGTGGTTCATCGAGGCGTGGTTAATGACATTAATAGCTGTGCCGGTAGCGCCGGTACGCGGGTCGGTGGCACCAAAGACTAAACGTTTCACACGTGCATGGGTTATGAGGCCAGCACACATGGCGCAGGGCTCTAAAGTAACGTACAGAGTCGAGTTGACCAACCGATAGTTATCGATAGTCTGGCCTGCTGCGCGAATAGCTTGTGCTTCGGCATGAGCGGAAGGGTCTGACAAAGAAATTACCTGATTGTAACCTTCGCCGACAATTTCACCGTCCATGACCAATACCGCGCCAACGGGGACTTCGTCTGCATTTTGCGCTTTTTCAGCAAGCTCTAATGCTCGCTGCATGTAGATTTCATCGGTTGTCATGACGGCGATTTTAGCGCAGGATATTACCCAGTACCAGAACAACAATCCGCACTTATGCAGGAGAGAACAATGAAAAAGCTCGTTATTAGCTTGATGCTGGCCAGCAGCTTTGGTTTTAGCGCACAAGCGGCGCCGCAACAGTCGCCGGTAAAAGTCAGCAGTGATTTAGAAGCTCAGGTTATTGAATGGCGCCGTCATATTCATGCTAACCCTGAACTTAGCAACCGTGAATTCGAAACCGCAAAAATGGTGGCTGAGCATTTACGTTCTCTGGGCATGGAAGTGGAAACCGGTGTTGCGCATACCGGTGTTGTGGGCATGCTTAAAGGTGGTAAGCCGGGCCCTACCATTGCGCTGCGTGCCGATATGGATGCACTGCCGGTAACGGAACAAACCGACGTGCCTTTTAAGTCGACAGTAAAGTCTGAGTACCGCGGTAACGAAGTGGGTGTTATGCACGCCTGCGGACACGACACTCACGTAGCGATGTTAATGGGTGCTGCCGAAAAGCTGACTGAAATGAAAGACGAGTTAGCCGGCAACGTGATGTTTATTTTCCAGCCGGCAGAAGAAGGTGCGCCTGAAGGTGAAGAGGGCGGTGCTGAACTGATGCTGGAAGAAGGTCTGTTTGCGGACAACAAGCCTGAGAAGGTTTTTGGCATTCATGTTTGGGCTGGCTTCCCGACCGGACATGTAGGTTATCGTAAAGGCCCGTTGATGGCTTCTTCTGACCAGTTTGAAATTAAAGTCAAAGGTAAGCAGGCGCATGGCTCGACCCCTTGGGCGGGTGTGGATCCTATTGTGACTTCTGCGCAGATTATTAATAATGCGCAAACCATCATCAGCCGTCAGACCAATATTACTAAGGCACCGGCGGTATTGTCCTTTGGTATTGTTGAGGGCGGTGTCCGTAATAACATCATTCCCGATGAAGTCACCTTAATTGGTACTATCCGCAACTTTGATATGGATATTCGTTCTGATATTCACGATAAACTGAAGCTTACTGCAGAAAAAACCGCCGAAGCTAATGGTGCTGAAGCCCATGTGCACGTAGATCTGGGTTACCCGGTAACCAGCAACGACGCCGATTTAGTTGAGCAGATGCTGCCAGTGACCAAAGCGGTTGCCGGTGCCGATAAAGTGCAGGAAGTGCCGTTAGTAACCGGCGCAGAAGACTTCTCTTATTATGCGCTGGAAGTACCGGGCATGTTTGTATTCTTAGGTGTTACGCCGCCAGAGCGTGATATGGCCGACGAGCCCAGTAACCATTCGCCGCACTTTTATGCCGACGAAGACGCGCTAAAAACCGGTACTGAGCTTTATGTGAATTGGGCGCTGGAATCACTCTAATATGCCGAAGTCTGCAGTATCGCTGTTTGTTTTTTTGCTGCTTGCCGTTAGTTTAATAACGGCCTGCAGTCCTCAAACCCGCCCCGATGCCATGACCGTTGTTAAGGAACGTCAGGTATTGCGGGTGGGAACCTTAATGAACCCCACCAGCTATTATTTTGACCATGACCGCGAGCAAGGTTTTGAATACGACTTAGCGAAACGCTTTGCTGATCGCTTAGGCGTAGAGCTGGAAATGGTGCCACGGTTTGATGTAAATGACCTTTTCACTATGCTGCGCCGTGGCGATATTGACATTGTTGCTGCCGGGATTGACCGCACATCGACACGGGCACGCTTGTTTCGTTTTGGCCCGCCGTACGATGTGATCAGCCAGAAAGTGGTGTTTAAGCAGGGCTCGCGGCAGCGGCCACGAGACTTGCAGCAAATTACCGATGGCGAAATTGTGGTGGTGGAAGGCAGTTCGCACCACGAGTTCCTGAAAAGTTTAGGCGACAGTATTCCTACCCTGAACTGGCGCGCAACCCGAGACCATGACGCAGTAGAGTTGCTGCAAATGGTGATTAATGAAGAGATTGACTACACCATAACCGACAGTACGGCGCTGGATATTCAACGGCGCTTCCACCCGGATTTAAGCGTGGCCTTTACCGTAAAGCATGATCAGGACATTGCCTGGGCTCTGCCTCAAGGTGATGACGATTCGCTGTTTTCAGCCGTGGTGGAATATTTTGGTGAAATTCGTGCAAGCGGTCGGCTGGCGCACATTAAAGAGCAGCACTTCGGCCACGTTAAACAATTTAATTATGTGACCACCAGCTTATTTATTGAGGCCGTTGATAAAATATTACCGATTTACCAGGAAACCTTTAAAGAGCACTCCGGTTCGCTTGACTGGCGCCTGCTGGCGGCAATTTCTTATCAAGAATCATTGTGGAACCCGCGTGCGGTATCGCCTACCGGCGTTAGGGGCATGATGATGTTAACCCTGCCTACGGCTAAGGCTATGGGGGTTAAAAGCCGGTTGAATGCAGAGCAGAGTATTCGCGGCGGTGCTCGTTATTTGGAGCGTATGTTGAACCGGGTTCCGGCAAGAATTCCGCAACCGGACAGGACATGGTTCGCATTAGCTGCGTATAATATAGGGTTCGGGCATTTAGAAGATGCGCGGATAATAACGGAGCGTCAGGGGGGCAACCCGGACCGTTGGGTTGATGTGAAGAAGCGTTTACCCCTGCTTCGGCAAAAACAATTTTACCGTCATACTCGCTATGGCTTTGCGCGTGGTGATGAACCGGTAACTTATGTTGGAAATATTCGTCGTTTTTACGACACACTAAAATATCTGGATGAGCAAGGACGGCTGTAAGGGCGAGGTAGCCTGACGCCCTGTGATGTAGCCTGACATTCATGTCAGGTGAGATATTGTTCCTGACAGAAACGTCAGGCGACATGAGCCATAAAAGCAGGTGGTTAAAATGAAAAAGATAGTCGGCGCATTGCTAATAGGTTTAGCTCCAGCATTTGCCTTGTCTCAAAGTTTGGGTGACAGTATTGAGCTGTCTGTAGAGAACCAGATTATAGAAGCGACGCTTGCCGAGCGTTTGTCTTCCGCTAACAGTTACCGGCTGACGTTTGAGAACGCATCGGGTGACACTCAGCATTTAGGTTTTTTGCATCAACGCGGTGACAATCAGCTTATCTCAATTACCCATCCGCAGCTAGGCTCTGTCAGTATTCGCCGAGTGAATGGTAAAACCGTTACAGAGAACACGAACCTGCCGCCGGCTGAGCCTAAGCGCCGGTTCACGGACCCTCAGGCGACGCTAAATCTCAATGCCCGGGCTTTACCTGTACCCTCCAAGTCATACTCTGTAGCTCTTTCACCTGAAAAGCCAGAAGAAGTACAAGAATTTGATGACTCACTTGATGTGTTGTTTGTGTATGACGACCGTTTAGTCAGTTATGCCGAAGAGAATAATTACGATTTGGAACTGGCTATTCAAAGTGCGGTAGACACCAGCAATAGTATATTTCAACGCTCTGGTGTCCCGGTAACCATGGCTGTTGCCGGAATAGAGCCTTTTCGCCCGGAAAGCACTACCGATTTCCCTAATGAAAACCCGGATCCTTTATTGGATGAGCTTATTGACGATCAAAGAATGGTCCGTTTAATTGATCGTTACCAAGCTGATGTGGTGCATTTCGTCGGGGCTGATAACCCGGACGTATGCGGAATTGCATTTAGAGCTTCTGACTTTAGTACCGAAAATAACCAGGTAAGCTTTGTCAGCGGTGGCGCCAATGCCGGGTATACGGCATTAAGCTGCATGGGAGTTGGTACTGTTGCGCACGAAGTGGGCCATAACTTTGGCCTGCGCCACGATCGTTACACCTTAGCTGATAACGCCAGTGGTGGAGAAGGTGACCAGGAAGACTTCCATATTCCTTATGGCTTCATCGATGCTCAGGGACGTTTTTATACGACCATGTCGTATGGTTCTGTGTGCCGTAGCGAATTCAGTGAAGGTGAGTGTGTCAGTGAAGCTGCCTACTCAAGTCCGGACTTAGTTGATGGAAACTATGGTGTGCCACTGGGTAAAGCAGCGTCTGAAATTGATGCAGCCGATGCCAGCCTGGCGGCTCAGCGCAGCAGTATTATTTGGGCAAATAACAGCTCACGTACCAATATTGACAGTATGCAAGTTGAGCGCATTGGGAATGATTCTCTGACGTTCAGGTGGCCTCGCGTTGAGGGAGCCGACAAGTATGTTGTCGGTGCCGGAGCTTGTGAAGGGTATACCGGTATATCACAACAAGCGTTGTTAGATGACGCAGGTGTTTCCGATAATACTGCTAGCTACGCGGCGAGCTCTCTTCCTGACAGTGTTTGTATCATTGCCGTTGAAGAAGTTAACGCTAATGCGGCACGTTGGCGCTTTGTGAGTAACGCCAGTTTTAGCGGCGATTATACGGATGCCGCGGCTGATTATTTATTGGTTGATGAAAATGTCTTAAGCCTTGTAGAAGCAGGCGATGAAGCTGTTATCGCCGTTAACCTGTCCGATCCAGACACAGCTAATGAGTCGATTCAGCTGGCCCTGCCCGTGACAGCCAGCGGCACAGACGTAAGTCAACAAATCGGTATCGATAATGCGGCTGAGTGGTTCAGCTGGGAAGTGATTGGTGATAGTAGCGTCAGAATTATGACCATCACTTTAAAACAGTCGCTTGCTGACATTAGCGCCGGGTTAGATAAAGACAATGTGCATAACCCGTATCACCTGCCTTTAAAAGTGGTGAACACCGATGCACCTGATTTCTCTGTTTCAAGTGGGGTTTGGATAGATCCATCCAGCACGCCAGGCGGGTCTGCTCAGGTATTTATTAGTCAGGGAGAAAGTATCGGCGAACTTATGGCCGTAAATTCTGCCGTGAGTGTTTATAATGTCCCTGATGACGTTGTTATCAGCGTGGAAGAGCCGGAAGGCTTCATTTCAAACTTTAGCGCTACGGAAGTTGAACCTGAAGTTGAAGGTGAACGTCGAATTCAACTGTCGGGCGATGCTCCGATGGTAGACGAAGCGTTATCGGTGCCACTGCGTGTCGACTTTAGTGATGGCAGCGAAAGTATAACGGTCTCGTTGACTGTTGAGCCAAGAGCAGTTGCTCCAAGTATTAGCGGTTTCCGGGCCAGTAATACTGTAGAAGGTCAAACCGTTACTTTAACGGCTACTGTGACTGATGCCGACGAGAACCTCGACACATCCAGCATTGAGATAGTGCGGGTAAATAGCAATGGCAGCGAAACTGAAGTTTCTAATGTCAGCATAACTGGCGATACGGTTACTGCGTCTGTTGGAAGCTTGTCTGTCGGTCAATACCAATATCGACTGAGTGCAAGCGACACCGAAGGTAACAGCGAGAGTGACAGCGTTAACTTCACGGTAAGTGCGGCACCGTCAGAAAGCAGTAGCGGCGGACACGCCGGCTGGTTGGTTTTATTGGGGCTTATCGCTCTGGGGCTACGCAAACGCGTAGCCTGATGTTATTGGAATTGCAGCTCTTTGTAACTGAAGTTAGCTTTCACTTCTTTTTGCATCCATTCCAGCATAACAAAGCAGCGTGATTCACCATCCAGTTTGACGATTTTGGCAAGGAACCCACGGAAGGGGCCTAGCTGAATTTCGACGGTATCGCCCACTTGGGGGGCTTGCTCGTCGGTTAGTTGAGCCACGCCCCGCATTTGATCTATCCAGCTTTGAGGGACTTTTGGAATGTTGTCGCCAAAACGCAATACTCCGGCGACACCATAGGTGCTGCGAAGCTTGTAAAATTGCTCGATAATGTCATCGGGTTTCACAAACACATAGCCCGGAAACATGCGCTCAACCACTGATGTGCGTACACCTCTGCGTACTTTTTTCACTGTTAACTCCGGCGCAAACACCTCAAACCCCTGGTTTTCCAGGTTTAAAATGGCACGTTCTTCCTGCTTTGGTTTGGTTCTTACTATGTACCAAACGTCGGATTGGAGTTCATTCATAACAGGTCCTTTTGTTGATAGGCGGCTGATCTTTCCACATTCAGTTGAGTTACGCAAATTAAGCCGATAAGCCAATTGACAGAGCCAGTCTTATCAGGCACTTTAACGTAAAAATAACAACACGGAGAAACAAATGGAATTTCGTCACGGTGGTTTTTGGTTGCGTTTTGTTGCCGCAATTATAGATGCGATTATTACCCAGGTTGGGTTGATGCTTATTGGTGCCATTGTTGGCATTTTTATTGGTATTTTTATGGGCGCGGCTGGCTCCTCA
>JBNJGQ010000012.1:0-34058 GCA_051747845.1 Pseudomonadota bacterium | reverse complement strand
CGTTGTCGCCTTTGGACTGTTCAGCTTTATTCCGCAGGAGTTTGCG
Organism: Pseudomonadota bacterium; assembly: GCA_051747845.1. Lineage (GTDB taxonomy): Bacteria > Pseudomonadota > Gammaproteobacteria > Enterobacterales > Alteromonadaceae > Idiomarina. Next base: position 34,012 of record JBNJGQ010000012.1, on the reverse strand, counting down.
CCGCCAGAAGACCGCGGTACGTTCTATATTCAGGTGCGAAGTGCCGAGGGTGCGAGTTTTGAGTCGAGCTCCCGACATATGGATGAAATTGAGCAAATTCTGCTGCCTTATATTGATGAAGGGAAAATTGATCGTCTAATTGTTAGGGCTCCGGGTTGGGGCGGTAGTGCCGGTATTGCTATTGTCGGCGCTGTTCCCTTCGACGAACGAGAATGGTCGAGCTTTGATTTAATGGAAGAAATGCGCTCGCAGTTGGATTCAGTTGTGGGTGTGCAGGCGTTCGCCTTTATGCGCAGTGGTATTAGCGGAGGCGGTGGCCGACCGGTGCAGTTTGTACTGCAAGGCAACACCTATGAGCGACTGGCAGAATTCCGCGACATTGTGATTGAAGAGGCATCGACCAACCCGGGGTTACAAAACCTCGACAGTGACTACAAGGAAACGCTACCGCAGCTACTGATTCAGGTCGATGAAGCCAGTGCGGCGGATCTGGGTGTTTCCGTACAGGATATCGGTATTACGCTACAGTCGGTATTGGGTCAAAGGCGAGTAACCACTTACCTGGACCGCGGCGAAGAATATGACGTAATGCTGGAAGGTGAAAAAGCGGATTATCGCAGCCCAAGTGCCATAGATAACATTTACGTTCGTTCACGCAAAAGTGATGAACTGATTCCGTTGTCAAACCTGGTGACGATTACTGAGCAAGCCACGTCAGCCCGGCTGAATCGTTATAACCGCATGCGCAGTGTCACCATTGAAGCGAACCTCGCAGAGGGTTACTCGCTGGGCGAAGCCTTGAGTTATCTGGAAGGGGTTGTGCAAGAGAAGCTTCCGGAAGATGTCTCTATTGACTATAAAGGTGAGTCGCAGCTTTATAAGGAAAGCGGCAATTCAATCATCTTTGTTTTCGGTCTTGCATTGGTGATCACCTTCCTGGTTCTGGCGGCACAGTTCGAAAGCTTTATTCACCCGCTGGTTATTATGCTCGCGGTGCCTATGGCTATATTAGGTGCCTTATTGGCACTGTACATAACCGGTATGAGCATCAATATCTACAGTCAGATTGGTATTGTGATGCTAATAGGCCTGGCTGCTAAAAACGGTATTCTTATTGTTGAGTTTGCGAACCAGTTGCGCGACTCCGGTATGGAGTTCAAAGAGGCGGTACTTAAAGCCGCTCAGCAACGCTTACGACCCATTGTAATGACGGCGTTCACAACCTTAATGAGTGCAATGCCGCTGATTCTGGGGTCAGGGCCTGGAGCGGAAAGTCGAATGGTCATTGGTACGGTTATTTTTGCCGGTGTTGCAGTGTCAGCTTTCCTTACGCTATTTGTCATTCCGGCTCTGTATATAGCGCTGGCGGGCAAGACTAGCTCACCAATGGCTATCACTCGTAAGCTGGAATCGTTGCAGGAAGAATACCCGGACCATCATAGCTGATGGTCTACCCGGCTAATAATGCAGAATAGGTTCGTTGCCTGCAGTGGTTAGGCCGGCAACGACATTTTGTGCGTAGTTGGGATGGTTGGTGAAAATGCCATCCACCCCCATTGCGTGCAGCTCTTCAATATCGTGTTGGCCGTCTACTGTGTAGACATAAACTTGTAAGCCCCTGCGATGACCATCCTCAACCAGTTCAGGTGTCACAAAGTCTACCGCAAAGTGAGCCGAGAAAGCCTGCAGTTCCTCTGCGAACTGACAATAGCTCAATGGACAACCGGCACTCAAAGCGCCAATTTTAATCTCAGGGCGACGCTTTTTAAGCCGTTGCAACCAGTGGTGATTAAAAGACGAAACTAAGAGTTGTTCAGGTTTGAAATTGGCGTGCTTTAGAGCGTAATCAATATCAAGCAGAAGTTCTTTGGTGGGCATATCACCTTTAAGCTCAATATTGACGTGACAATGTCCGTTAATATGAGCCAGTGCTTCGCGCAAGGTGGGTATAGACTGTTGGCCAAACACTTTCAGATGTTTTATCTGTTCCGCGCTTAAATCTTTTAAGCGGCCGGGGGTGGCAGTCAGGCGTTCCAGGTATCGGTCGTGAAACACAAAACGTTCGCCGTCTATGGCGTAAACGTCCAGTTCAATGCCGTGCACGCCGCTGTCCATGGCCCGCGAAAAAGCGGCAAGCGTATTCTCCGGTGCCTCATAACTGGCCCCTCGGTGTGCCCATAAAATCAATCGTCGCTCTCTTTTATCTCTGCCATAGCCTCTCCCATACGCGTGGTAGAAAGCGGCTTAAGCTCGTCATCAAATTCAATTGAGTTTTCAGTAAAGGTTAACACCACGGTTGAACCGAGTTTGAAATGACCCATTTCTTCACCTTTTTTGAGGTGTATAGCTGAGTGGCCTGAGGTTGGATAAGACCAGCTTTGAATACGACCTCCGGTAGGCGGTGTGACAGTACCAGACCAGACCGTACCGATACTGGCGACAATAGTCGCGCCGACCAATACCATGGACATGGGGCCCACTTCGGTATCAAAAATAGCAATAACGCGCTCGTTACGGGCGAACAGATTCGGTACATTAGCTGCGGTTAACGGGTTTACTGAATATAAATCACCGGGCACATAAATCATCTTTTTCAGAACACCGTCGCAAGGCATATGAATGCGATGGTAGTCTTTCGGTGCCAGATAAATAGTCGCGAATTTACCGTTTACAAAAGGCTTGGCGTCTTCTTCGTTGCCACCGAGCAATTCCTGTAACGAATAGTCATGTCCTTTAGCTTGAAAAATGCGGCCGCCATCAATGTCGCCCAACTGGCTGACGGCGCCGTCGACCGGGTGCGCTAATTCATCGTCGTCTGCTTCCAGCGGTCTAAGCTCAGGCTTTAGCCGACGGGTGAAGAACTCATTAAAGGTTTTATAAGCCTTTGGTGACTCGTGAATGGCTTCACTCATGTCAATCTTATACTGCCGAATAAACCAGCGGATAAAAATCTGTGTGAACCATCCGGCACGTGCAGCGGCAAACTTTCCCATCAGGCGGGAAACTAAATGCTTTGGCATGACATGCTGGAAGAAGATTTTGACTTTATCGGTCTTGGACACAGTTACTTACCTCTAATTGCCCGACTGGGCTTTTGTGTTTTCATCGTCTCTATAATGCGATGATAATTAGAAAGGCGCCATTCATGCAATTGATTGTTACTGACAGCCTCTTGCAGTGCGCAGCCTGGATCATCGCCGTGCTTGCAGTCGCGGAATTTGCAGCCACCTAAGTAGTCACGGAAGTCGACATAGCACCGGGCGACTCTCTCAGGTTCCAGATGCCATAACGAAAACTCCCGGATGCCGGGTGAGTCAATAAGGGCGCCGCCTTCCTTTAAGTCATACCAGGTTGCAACTGTCGTTGTGTGCTGTCCTAATCCAGAGTTATCTGACACTAAATTTGTGTCGGCGTTCACGTCCGGTAACAGCTGGTTTACCAGTGACGACTTACCAACTCCGGACTGCCCGACAACAATCGAAATATGGTCTTTCAGCATCTCCTGCAAAGCATCCAGCCCGCTTTGAGTTGCACTGCTGACGTGAAGCACTTTGTAGCCGATGCTTTCATAGTCTTTCAGCCTTTGCTCAATATATTGACGTTCGGTCTCGTCAATTTCTGGTAGCAAATCAGCCTTATTCAGCATAATAACGGGCTCTATTCCAATGTCTTCGCAGGCGACTAAATAGCGATCAATAATTTGCGATGAGAAACTGGGGAGTACGCTGGAAATAACGAAGATTTGATCAATGTTTGCGGCAACAGGCTTTAATCCATCGTAGTAATCAGGGCGGGACAGCAGGCTATGTCTTTCCTGAACAGCAACGACTACGCCCTGCATACCTTGTTGTTCGGCACTTGCTCTGGACCAGAGGACGCTGTCGCCGCATACCAGGCTGTCGACAACCCGGCGTATATGGCAGCGGTAGGTATTGCCTTCGGCATCCCGAATGTCTGCGTGCTGACCGAAGCGGCTGATAACACGCCCGGCTTCCGGTGCATTGAGTTGGTTATCCGTCCATTCAATATCGGTGTTTTTCAGCCGTTTTTTTTGGTTGGCTGACACCCGCCGTTGCTGGCCTTTGTTCAGACGTCTGCGTTTTACCAAGCCTGTAACCTGTTGTCGTGCTGTAAATGACGCTATCATACAACAAATTGCATTAAGAGAGCAGGGTAATGACAGAAGACGATAAGAAACAACGCCTAATTTGGATTGACCTTGAAATGACCGGGCTGGTGCCGGAAGAGCATCATATTATTGAGGTAGCAACCATTGTTACTGATGCACAGCTGAACACCTTAGCGGAAGGCCCTGTTATTGCTATTCATCAGCCGCAAAAGTTCCTGGACAGAATGGATGACTGGAATGTCAAAACGCATACAGGGTCAGGCCTGGTTGAGCGAATAAAGGAAAGCCAGTACGACGAAAAGACAGCAGCAGCAGAAACTATTGAGTTTTTAGAACAATACGTTGATGCCGGGGTTTCTCCTATGTGCGGTAACAGTATTTGTCAGGACCGCCGTTTTTTAGCGAAACACATGCCTGAACTCGAAGCCTTTTTCCACTACCGCAACCTGGATGTCAGTACGCTAAAAGAGTTGGCAAAACGCTGGCAACCAGAGGTTGTTAATAGCTTCAAAAAGTCGGGTGCGCATGAAGCTTTGGCTGATATTCGCGAGTCTATTGCTGAATTGCAGCATTACCGAGAGCATTTTTTCAGCAAATAAGCCAATTGCGGCGCAAAAACTATTGACCTTATCGGTGGTATCAGTAGAATACACGCCGCACTGACGAAGCGGGAATAGCTCAGCTGGTAGAGCACAACCTTGCCAAGGTTGGGGTCGCGAGTTCGAATCTCGTTTCCCGCTCCAACGTCAGACTTTCCAGAAATACTGTAAAAAGTACCAATACGCGGGAATAGCTCAGCTGGTAGAGCACAACCTTGCCAAGGTTGGGGTCGCGAGTTCGAATCTCGTTTCCCGCTCCAAGTTTCTCATTAAAACTCCCTAATAACGTTGATGAATTGCTTCTATTTTTTCTAAGGCATAGTAACTCCTCTTCCTGTTTATACTAAAATGAGTATAAATTGACTTTATACTAAATTTGGTCTATATCTTACTTATCCTTTTATTAGTATAAATTCAGAAATAGCCATGAAAATAAACACACCGCAAGACATCGCCTCGGCTCTGCGTGATGCACGAAAAAGCAAGAAGTGGACGCAAACCGAACTGGCCGACAGGCTCGGTGTTTATCAAAAAGACATTTCTAAGTACGAACTGCAGCCCGATAAAATCAGTGCGGATATGCTTTTAAGGCTTTGCGCTATGCTCGATTTGAAAGTTGATATTGGACCAATGTATGACATACCTCTTCAATGCCAGGAGGTAGATTTCTAATGGGACGGCGATCACTCACGGATACATTATATTGCTCAATGAATGGCTTTTTAGTCGGACGTCTCTTTCGGCGTAAAGGCCGGCTAAGCTTTCAATATGAAAAAGAGTGGCTTGGTCTTAAAGGTTCGCGCCCAATTTCCTTGAGCATTCCGTTGCAGTCTTCAGAGATAACAACGGATTCGGTCCATGCTTATTTCGATAACTTGTTACCCGACAGCGATATTGTTCGCAAGCATATTGTTGATAGGTTGGGCGCCGATAGCCTGTCTCCCTTTGATCTACTTACAGCAATTGGTGGCGATTGTATTGGTGCGATCTCGCTGACAGTAACACCGCCAGAAAATACAGGCACTGGAGAGCTTTTCCTAACATTACTAACTGAAAGTGGTGTTGCAGAGCAAATTAAAAGGACCCGAGTAGAAAATACACTAGGTTTAAATGAGGATGACGACTTTCGAATTTCGTTAGCCGGTGCTCAGGAAAAAACGGCACTCACTTACTGGAATGAAAAATGGTGTGTACCCCAAGGTATGACAGCCACAACGCATATCTTTAAGCCGCCTATTATGCATCATCCGCAAATGGCTTTGGATATGAGCAATAGCGTTGAAAACGAGTGGTTTTGCCTACGCTTCCTTCATCATCTCGGCTTTGATGTTGCTGAGGCTGATATTTTAATGTTTAAAGGCCAAAAAGCGTTAGTAGTGAAACGGTTTGACCGAAAGGTAGAAAAAGAGAAAGAGCGTATATTACGACTCCCTCAAGAGGACATGTGCCAAGCGTTAGGTCGTGTTAGCGGCAGTAAATACGAGGAACACGGGGGACCTAGCTCAAAGGACATTATGAATACGTTGAGTCGCTCGATAATGCCACATGAAGATAGGTTGACCTTCTTCAAAACTCAGGTCGCTTTCTGGTTACTGGCGGCAATTGATGGCCACGCGAAGAACTTCAGTATTCACCTTCAGGCAAACGGCTTTAAGTTGTGTCCGATTTACGATGTGATGAGTGCCTACCCTTATTTTGGACAGGGCAATATTCAGTCTAAGAAGATTAAAATGGCAATGAAAGTACATAGCAAAAACACGCACTATCGCTGGTACAACATTTTAGGGCGTCATTGGTTGAGTCATGGCCGTTATTTAGGGTTGTCTGCCAGCGCGGTGAAGCAAGTATTGGGCGAACTGTTGGAGCTTACTGAACCGGCACTGAATAAGGCCTTAGAGGACGCGCCAACGGCAGAGGCGTTGTCGGTTGGTGAAACCATCAAGGCTCGCACGTTAAATCATCTGGCGCGCCTTGATGGTTTAGCTGACTAACTCTCTTTCGAACTGTCCACAAACATCGCAATAGCACCATCACCCGTAATATTACAGGCGGTACCGAAGCTGTCTTGTGCCATATACAGGGCTATCATTAAGGCGACTGCGGTTTCGCCGAAACCCAACATTGAACCTAATAGGCCAACCGCCGACATAACGGCGCCGCCAGGCACACCCGGTGCGGCTAACATGACAATGCCTAACATTAAAATAAATGGCAGCATGGTAAAGAAGCCGGGAATGGCCAGTGAATTATGCAGCACCATAACCGCAACAGCACAACTGACAATGGTAATGGTGGAGCCGGCTAAGTGAACGGTGGCGCAAAGTGGCACGGTAAAGTTGGCAACGTCGTTATCGACTTTGTTCTTGCGCACGCTTTGCAGAGTAACTGGAATAGTGGCTGCGCTGGACATAGTACCTAGTGCAGTAAAATACGCCGGCAGCATATTTTTGATTAAAAACAGCGGTGAACGACCGGTTTTTATACCCGCCATAATGTACATGGAGGTAATGTAAATCCAATGCAGGGCGACGGCGAGTATCAGAATAACGCCAAAGGTTTTCAGGGTGTCGAATACTGTACCGGCAACGGCCATTTCCGCAAAGATACCGGCAATATACAGCGGTAGTAATGGAATAATGACTTTAACCAGTAACAGTTCGATAATGTCACGGCCTTGATCCGACAATTTTTTCAAACTTTCTGCTTTGGTACTGGCAATGCCCAGCCCGAAAATAAAGGCTAAAACCAATGCTGACATCACTTCCATTAGCGGTGGAACCGACAGCTCAATAAAAGGTTCGATAGTGGCTTTGGCTTCGGTCGAAACGCTCTGAGCATCGGTGGTAAGCCAGGGCACGACAATACTGGCAGCAAAAAACGCAACAATACCTGCAATAACGGTAGAGGCATAAGCAATACCTAAGGTTTTCCCCAGCATTTTTCCGGAGTTGCTTGGTAAGCTGGCGATACCGCTGGTAATGAAGAACAAAATAAGCAATGGGATGGTAAAGAATAACAGCTGACCGAACAGAGCTTTAAAGGTCAACAATAGCTGGCTGACCCACTCTGGCATGTATAACCCAATGAGAATACCGGCGACTATACCCGCCACAAGCTTAAGAACTAATCCCATAATATTCGACTCTTTTTATGTATGTTTTTACGAATGGAGGCGTGTTGTTGCAGGACTTATTTATAGGCGTTAACCAATTAGAGTAAGCCTTTTAAATGCGCAACAACACTGCGGCCTAAAGCGCTGAGATTATACCCGCCTTCGAGCGTAGATACGATACGACCGTCACAATGTTTGTCGGCAATTTCTTTCAGCTTAACGCTTATCCAGTGGTAGTCTTCTTCTTTCAGTAAAAACTGTGACATATCGTCTTCTGCATGACCATCGAAGCCTGCGGAAATAAGCACCAACTGAGGTTGGAATTCGTCGAGTGCACTGAACCATTTTTCAGAAACCGCTTGTTGCCATTGCTCACCCTTGCAACCAGCAGGCAGAGGCACGTTGTGAACATTGCTGGCGCTATTGTCTTCCCCGGTAAAGGGATAAAACGCTTGCTGGAATGACGAACAAAACAAAATACGGTCATCGCCCTGAACAATATCCTCGGTTCCGTTGCCATGGTGAACGTCAAAGTCGACAATAGCGACACGCTTAAGCCCGTGCTTTTCAATAGCGTGATACGCCGCAATGGCAATGTTATTGAATAAGCAAAACCCCATGGCTTTTGTGCGAGTAGCGTGGTGGCCGGGTGGTCTAACGGCACAAAAAGCCTGTTTGTTGAGTGTTGTCATGACATCGTCAACGGCATTGATGGCGCTGCCGGCTGCTTTCAATGCGGCGGTTAAACTGCCCGGTGTCACTAAGGTGTCCGGGTCTATCCACTCATGGTCGTACTCGGGAATTTCCGCACGAACAAAGTCAATATGTGCCTGCGAATGCGCTGACTGAATAGCTTCCCAGGGAGCTTCGGTTGCTTCTTTTCGTATGAGCACAAAGTCGAGGCCTGAACGAATCAGTTGGTCATTAATGGCTTCTATACGAGCCGGGCATTCAGGGTGTTGCTCGTTAGGTATGTGTTTGAGGCAGTCATCGTGACTGAATACGACTATTGACATAATTTATTCACTGCCTTCTTTAAGGTCGAGTTTTAGCAACACTTCACCGGGTTCTTCACTTGGCAAGCGTTTGAAGCCGCCTCGTTCAAACACACTCAGCATTGGTTTATTGGCGGCCAGAACATAGGCTTGCATACTGTCGAGGCCACGCTCCCGGGCGATGCGGATCATTTCATCTAAAAGCATGCCGGCCATACCGCGGCCCTGGTACTTTTCGCGGGTCACGAAAGCGACTTCACAGCTGTTTTGTGACTCAATGAAGTAATACCTTCCAACAGCCTGAATCTGAACCGCAGAGCCTTTTTGATGCACAATACACAAGGCTAGATCTTTAGACTGGTCAACACTGACCAAAGTACAGGATTTTTCCCGGGTCATGGTCGTGGGGACGGCGTTGTAACGCAGTTGTAGCGTTTCTTTCGTATGAGAATAAAAGAACTCTTGCAGCCGACGTTCGTCTGACGGATAAAGCGGTCTTAAATCAAAGGATTCGTTATTAATTTTGAGCTTTTTAAAGCCAATATCGCCGAGTTCCGGCACATCAACTGGCGTTTGTTGCTGATAATGGGGAACCCAATAATGCTTACGAACTTCCTGCAACAGGTGGCTACGGAATTTAGGGTGAGCAACACGAATTAGCTCCATAGCTCGTTCTCGAATGCTTTTCCCCCGTAATGAGGCTACGCCAAATTCGGTGACGACATAGTGAACGTGCCCACGTGTTGTTACTACGCCTGCGCCTTCACGAATGAATGGAACAATGCGTGATACTTTACCGTCTTGTGTTGTTGACGGTAGGGCGATAACCGGTTTTCCGCCTTTACTTAGGGATGCCCCACGACTGAAGTCAACCTGCCCGCCAATACCACTGTAGAACTGGTGACCGATGGAATCCGACACGATTTGGCCAGTTAAATCCACCTCAATGGCACTGTTAATTGCGACCAATTTGTCATTACGAGCAACGTTTGCCGGTGAATTTACATATTCACTTGGATAAAAACCAACATGTGGATTGTGGTCAACAAAGTCATAGAGGGCTTTTGAGCCCATGCAGAAGCTGGTCACAATTTTGTTCGGGTGAAAGGTCTTTTTGCGATTATTAATGACCCCTTTGAGCATTAAATGCATGACGTCGTCAGTAATGAGCTCGCTATGAATACCGAGGTCTTTATGGTTGCTTAAGTAACGCAGCGCTGCGGCACAAATGGTACCGACACCAATTTGAAGCGTAGAGCCGTTATCAACGAGCAGGGCAATGTACTGGCCGATCCGCTCAATAATTTTGCTGTTTTCCAGACTGGGTGGCGGTAGTTCGGGCAGAGGTGCGGCATGTTCCCAAAAGTAATTAATTTGATTCGTGTGCAGAAAGGACTGCCCATAAGTGACCGGCATATTAGGGTTTACTTGGGCAATAACCGTCTTGGCTGATTTAGCTGCAGCAGCAACCACGTCGACCGAAACCCCCATTGAGTGGTAGCCGTATTTGTCCGCAGGGCTGACCATAATTAACGCGGCATCTAATGGCAGAATGCCGTTATTAAACAGGTTGGGAATATCGGAAATAAAGCTGGGGGTATAATCAGCACGGCCTTCATTTACCGCGGTTCTTACTGTGTCGCCGCCAATAAAAAAGGTATTAACTTTAAACAGCTGCTGATATTGCGGGCCGGCCCATTTGTTGTCGGACAGCGTCATTAGTTGCACAATTTCAATATCATGCAAGTTTTTTGCGTTTTCTATCAGGTCATCAATAAGCGCGGTTGGCACCGCAGCGTGAGAGCCAATAAAGATTCTCTGCCCTGACTTAAGTATCTTTGACCAGTCTAATTTTAAAGTTTTCATAAGCTTGTTTTACCTCACTGATTAGCTTTGTGCAATCATTCAAATTGAGATAAACTTGGTTGTTAATTAATCATCGAACGGACTCGGTCCCATGAAAAATAACAACAAGAAATGGGTTAACTATTGCTTAGCCGCTTCGGCGTTTTTTCTGTTGGTAAGCTTTGGGTCCGTATCAGCTCAGCCGGCAACAGAAAATATTAACGGGGTTCCTGTTGATATGGCCATGGAGAAGCAGTTGGATGACTACCTTAACTCCCTGGGTGAAGATGAAGACTCAGAAGCCATTCTATTTAATGTTCTGAATAATCTTTCAGCTAAAACGCCGGTAGCAACCCGGACCAGAGCTAAAAGTTACGAAGTTTCCTGGTATTACTACGAAGGTGACACGGAGTTAGCTTTTGAAAAGCTAGATGAACTGTTAGCCCTTGCTGAAAATAGTGAACTTTCTGATGTAAAGGCCGAAGCTCAGGCAACTCGAGTTGAAATGCTTCAGTTTGAAGGTAAATACGGCGAAGCATTTTTACTGCTCAACGACGTTGAAATTCCCCTTTCCAATGCGCGTATGCCACGGGTTCGCTATTACGGCCATAACCTAATTTCTCGAGTCTATGCTGACTGGAACCGTTATGATGACGCTTTACGCCACTTGTTACTGGCTCAGGATGCAGTCAACGAAACGAACAACGAAAGAACGCCCATTCGTCAGCAATATTTAGACTACTCAATCGCGATTATCCAGTCTGAGTTGAAAAATTGGGAAGGGTCGTTAAAAACAATTAATAAAGCGATAAAGAGTGCGAAGGAAAACAATCTGGAATATGACCTGCCGGACTTTTACCTTCATAAGTCCTATGTTGAAGCGGGTATGGGGGATCGTGACGCTTCATTAGACTCGTTACGAGCAGCTTATGATGTTGCTATTGAAGATGATCGCATTTATTTATTGCCCGTTATTTTGAATAACTTTGGCGACCACTACATGTACGAAGAAAAGTGGGATGAAGCGCGTAGCCATTTGCGAGAAGCTCTGGAGCCGGCTGAAGAAGTGGAAGATATTTGGATGGCGCAGACCATTCATTTTAATTTGGGTTTTATTGATGTGCATCAAGGGAATACCGAGGCGGGCTTTGAAGAAATGCGTGAAGCGGTTGAATTTTACCGTGACGAAGAAATTAAAACAGAGGTTGAAGGATTACTTGGTGAACTCGCATTAGCCTATGAGTTTGCCGGTCAGCACCAGAATCAGGCTGAAACTTTGAAGCAGCAAATGGAATTGATGAAAGAGCTTTATCAAAGTGATCAGCAGCAGAATTTGGCTAATTTGCAGCAGCTTTATGAAAGCAAAGATAAAGAGCAGCAGATTGAGTTGCTGGAGCGGCAAAACGAACTTAAACAGCAGTTACTGGAAATTAACGAACAGAGAAACCTAATTTGGTTGTTATTGGGTATTGTTGCTGTATTCGCTGCTCTATTTGTTTTTCTTATGTACCGCAAAGCCCGGCGCGCCAACCTAAGATTAAAAGAAGCCAATAATTTGTTGGCCGACCAATCGCGTAGGGATCCTCTTACTGGTTTGTGGAACCGGCGTGCTCTCCAGGAGGAAATGGAAGCGCGTAAACAGTATGGTGAGAGACGCGAAGCCGCGGCGCATTCCGATGGACTTATTCTGCTCGATATCGACTTTTTTAAACGAATTAATGACAGGTATGGGCATGCGGCAGGCGACAAAGTATTGATCGAAATTAGTCAACGTCTACAGAATGAGTGTCGTGCAAGCGATAAACTGATCCGTTGGGGCGGTGAGGAATTTCTCTTCCTTGTGCGTAATGTGAGTAGCACTGACCTGGAAGAAATGAGCGAAAGAATTTTGGGAGCGATAGCAAAAGAGCCGATTTTTTACGAAGGACAGGAAATTTTTGTAACAACTACTATAGGCTTTATTCGCCTGCCTTTTGCCGACATACCTGAAAAGGAAATGGACTGGGAAAAGGTCTTGCAGGTTGCTGATATGGCACTGTATACAGGTAAAGTCCATGGTCGTAATAGGGCTTGTGGTGTTACTGATTTATATGTTGAGTACAGCACGGCTCGGACTGTGCTTGAATCGGATTTATCTGAAGCTCTGAATAAGAATTGGGTTTCAATGATAACCATTGAAGGTCCTGAATCTCTTAATAGAAGCGTCTAGACTATGTTGAAACTGTCTCAGTTTGGACCCGGTGCGTTAGTCGCTGCTGCGTTTATTGGGCCGGGTACCGTTGTAACAGCATCGCTGGCCGGTGCAAACTTTGGCTACGCATTGCTGTGGGCTTTGCTGTTCTCCATTGTTGCCTGCGTTATTCTTCAGGAAATGTCTGCTCGCATTGGTTTGGTGACACAAGCCGGGCTTGGCGAAAACATCCGTAATAATCTCACTTCTGGTTGGCTTCGTTGGCTGGCCTTAATTCTTATTTTTAGCGCTATTGCTATTGGTAATAGTGTCTATCAGGGTGGGAACCTGTCTGGAGCGAGTTTAGGAGCAGGTGAGCTACTCGGTCCAGTACCGATACTTGACGATTGGTTGAGTAATGCCTGGGCACTTATCATTGGTGTTATTGCACTACTGATACTTTGGTCAGGTAATGCGCGGGTAATAGAAAAGGCGCTTATTGGCATGGTTTTGCTAATGAGTGTTGCTTTTGTCGGGACCTTTTTATTAACAGATCCAGACTGGAGTGCCGTGTTTGAAGGGACCTTTGGGTTTTCATTGCCTACCGGAGCGACACTAACCGTTGTTGCTTTAATTGGTACGACTGTCGTTCCGTATAACATTTTCCTGCATGCCTCGAGTGTGTCTAAAAAATGGCAATCTCCGGATGATATCTCAGCTGCCCGTCGCGACCTTTTTCTTTCAATACCTTTTGGTGGCCTTATTTCTATGGCGATTGTGGCTACTGCAGCTTCGGCGTTCTTTGGCCAGCAAGTGACAATTGAAAGTGCGGGAGATCTAGCCGGGTCGTTGCGACCATTGTTTGGAGACGGAGCCACATACTTAATGGCAATAGGGTTATTCGCTGCAGGTATTTCATCGGCGACTACTGCGCCTTTAGCTAGTGCTTATGCGTTATGCGGTATTATGGGTTGGTCGGTTAATTTACGAAGCAGAGCATTCAGAACGGTTTGGCTATCGATTTTGCTAATAGGTATTGTTATTTCAAGCGTTGGCATAAAGCCGGTAACGGTTATTTGGTTTGCTCAGATTGCCAATGGGATTTTACTGCCAGTTATTGTCGGGTTTCTCTGGTGGCTTTGCCAGAGTTCAATGTTAGGTAAATACCGTAACACGGGGTGGCAAAATATCCTTGCTGCAATCATCTTTTTAATTTCAGTGTTGCTCAGTGGCAGAAGTCTGGGGTCAGCATTTGGTTTTTGGTAAGAGGAAGGCTACGTCCCTGTAGCCAAAACTTTAGAATGCCGCTATTCGTTAGCTGCACCAATAAACTCTAATTCTTGTGGTTCACTCGATTCTTCAATAGCGACGTTTTCGGTTAAGAAAAAGTTTACGTCATCATCGGCTTCCGGATCGTCCTCACCATTACAGGTAAGCGCTGCTGTATAGTCTCCTGCTGCAACGAAGCCTATTGAGAAGTCATAGGTATCTACCCCATCAAAATAAACAGCTGTGCTGGCATAAGGTTCGTTTTCTTCCGAACCGCCGTTATCAGCTAAGGTTGTTTCATCAAGGTCACTGCCTTCGTAGAGATAAACATAAGCTACAGGCTCTTCTGTATTTTCTGGTGCGACAGTACAGGCTTCGTTAAAGAGTAACGCGCCTTCAGCAACAGTACCTTTCAGGTGACCGACGGAAGAATTATCTACCAGACGAACGCCACGAGGCTTAAGGATATAGTGCTCCTGGCCGACTGGGTTAGTCATTGAGTGGCGCAAGTCAAACTCAACGGTAAAATTAAGGTTTCCGCCGGCATCGGCTACAAAGCCGTCTAACTTCAGTTCGTTTGAAGGGACTTGTACGGCAACTTTCTCAGCTTCACCATCATCATTTGTGTCGGTCATGATGTAAGAGCCTTCGGCCATTACCAGTCTTAGCTGACCGTATTCACCAGCATCAATTTCTGCATTTTCAAGAAACATCATCGAGTCGTTACCTGTAAACTCTAATAAGTCGATGCCGATAGTATTTGCAATGGGTTGGCCATCTTCGTCGGTACAAAGGTCATTTTCTTCAGGAGCTTCAATATCCTCACCGACGGTGAAAGTGCGTGGCTCATCGCCATTACCGGTAAGTTCAACCGCGTTAAAGCAGGCAACAACAGATTCGGCGTTGTCGACCGGGGCATCACTAATGCCCAGAGAGAATTGCGCGGTATCGTTGTTATTGTCGTCACTGTCAGAGCCCCCGCATGCAACTAGCCCTAATGTGGCGGTAGCTAGCGTCGTTAGCATTAATTTATTCATAGTGCTCTTCCTTCTCATTCGCGAAATAACTTGAAATAAAATGACATAACTTATTACACACGGCTAATTTATAGGTGCTGCAACCATTTGTTAAAAGGCATTTTACAAAAATTTTCGTTGACAAAAGTTCGATATCGCTCTATATCGTCTTTGTCGTATACAGCGACAGACTTTTTGTTCGGTTTTAGTCTGTAGGAAGGGCTTACACATGACCAAGATGACCCGTGAAGTATTGTTAAAGAAACCGTTTAACGATTTCCGCAACTACCCTTATGGCTTTTCTCGCTCAGGCGATTTCTCTATTCGTGAAAGCGATGCTTTGACCCATTACGGCTGCCTCATTACGGCAATGCTGTCGGGAGAGTTTGAACCTGTTCTACAAGAAGATATTGAGTTACTTGCTGCATGTAGAGGGGAACAAGCCCCTGTAACGGATGTAGAAAAGGTCTGGGCAAAATATCAGGCACGTATCCATCGACCAAAAGTTGCTAGTATGTACGGGCGTGGTAAATTTGCTGATGATTCATTTAGCTCAGCGTCTGATACTGAAGATGATCTGATTGTCGAAGATTAACAGCGCTTTCAGAGCTTAATAAATAGCGGCATTAAACATAAGGTTTATTGCCGCTACAGATTAGGCATTAAATTAGCTTTCGCGTTTTATCGCCCGGTGTGCGATATCGGTGCGATAATAGGCATTGTTCCAGTTAATTTTATCAACCAGCTGATAGGCAAGTTTTTGAGCCTCAGTAACGGTTTCACCTAAGGCTGTACAACAGAGAACCCGGCCGCCACTTGTGACCACATTGCCGTCATCCATTTTAGTGCCAGCGTGGAACACCTTCTGGTTCTCAGAAGCTTGCTCAGGAAGGCCTTGAATGACATCCCCTTTATTGTAACTTTCAGGGTACCCTCCGGCAGCCATAACCACACCAACCGCAGCACGCTCATCAAAGTCGATAGGCGCCTGATTAAGCTTACCTTCAATTGCCTGCTGGCAAAGCTCAACCAGATCAGACTTTAAGCGCATCATAATGGGCTGAGTTTCAGGATCGCCAAAGCGGCAGTTGTATTCCAGAACTTTGGCAGTGCCGTCTTCTGCAATCATTAAGCCTGCATAAAGAAAGCCTTTATAAGGTGCTCCTTCTGCTGCCATTCCGTCGACAGTGGGTTTAATGACGTGCTCCATAACCCATTTATGTATGCTTGGTGAGACCACCGGAGCTGGCGAATAAGCGCCCATCCCACCTGTGTTAGGTCCTTTATCGCCGTTATCACGTGCTTTATGATCCTGGCTTGACGCAAAAGGTACTGCGTGCTCGCCGTCTACCATAACAATAAAAGAGGCCTCTTCACCGCGTAAAAACTCTTCAATAACAACGCGGTGTCCGGCATCGCCGAAACGGTTACCGGCCAGCATGTCATCGATAGCGGCGTCCGCTTGTTGCTGACTCTCGGCTATAATAACGCCTTTGCCAGCTGCAAGGCCATCTGCCTTTATGACAATAGGGAGGCCTTTTTCAGCGACATAAGCTTTGGCAGCCTCAACCTCTGTAAAGTTTTGGTAGTCGGCGGTGGGTATATTGTGGCGCTGCAGAAAGTCTTTACTGAAAGCTTTAGAGCCTTCTAGCTGCGCCGCTTTAGCCGTGGGGCCAAATGCGGCAAGTCCGGCTTCACTGAAGCGATCAACAATACCCGCAACTAAAGGCGCTTCCGGACCAACAATGGTCAGTTCAACACCTTCGCTTTTGGCAAAGTTAAGCAAACCTTCAATGTCTTCGGCGCTGATGGCCACATTTGTCAGATTTGGCTCACGCTCTGTACCTGCGTTACCCGGTGCAACATATACGCACTCGACTTGCTGTGATTGTGCTGCTTTCCACGCCAGAGCGTGCTCACGGCCTCCGCCGCCAACGACCAATACTTTCATAAGGTTAGTTTTGTCCTTTAGTCTGTAACGGGTTTGCGAAACTTCAAGGTGAAGCGATCACTTTCACCAATGGCTTCATATTTCTCTTTGTTTTCATCACCCAGCGTCAGGGTTGGAGGTAAAGTCCAGACTCCTTTAGGGTGATCAGCTGTATCTTCAGGGTTTGCGTTGATTTCGGCACTAGCCACAAATTCGAAACCAGCCTGTTCTGCTAAATCAATGACCCAGCTTTCTTTTACATAGCCAGAGTCTTTAAAGGCTTCAGCATCTTTAGACTCAGGTAGCCGATGGTCAACGATACCCAGCATGCCATTCGGCTTCAGCGTTTGATAAAACTGACGGAATGCCTGAACGACGCCTTCCTCACCTTCCTGCATATACCAGTTGTGAAGGTTGCGGAACGTCAGCACGCGATCGACACTACGGGCCGGTGCCAGGTCAGTGTCTTTACCCGGCGCAAACTCGGTTAAAATGACATTGCCATAGAGCGGGTTAGTGGTTAACTTTTCTTTGAAATTCTCAAGTGAGCGTTGGTAGTAATCGCTACCTGAATCTTCCGGGAAGTGTGCAGCATAGAGCTGCCCTTCATCTGCCAGATAGGGTGCTAATATTTCAGTATACCAACCACCACCTGGCCAGATTTCCACGACCGTCATAGTTGGCTCTAGCTCAAAAAACTCCAGAGTTTCTTTTGGGTTACGGAATTCATCACGAGCAGCGTATTTGTCGGTGCGGGATTCATGATCGACGGCTGCTTGCAAAGAGTCCGCTTCGGGGGCTGGAGAGCAAGCGCTAAGAGCACTTGCTAATGCTATGACAGAAACGGATGTTATGATTTTTTTCATGCTATCACCTGTAGAGTTGGGAACTTGTCTATAAGACTAGCCCCCAAACGTTACGGACGCAATGCTATGCTCACTGGTTAAGTTGCTTAGTGGCGGAAATGTCTCATGCCGGTGAATACCATCGCGATACCGTGTTCATTCGCAGCAGCAATGATCTCTTCGTCACGGATAGATCCTCCCGGCTGAATGATAGCGCTGATGCCTGCTTCGGCAGCGGCATCAATACCATCTCTGAACGGGAAGAAAGCGTCAGAGGCCATAACTGAACCTGGCACACTAAGGTTCTCGTCGGCCGCTTTTATACCGGCAATTTTAGCACTGTAAACGCGGCTCATTTGGCCTGCGCCGACACCCACTGTCATGCCGTCTTTGGCATAAACAATGGCATTCGACTTAACAAACTGAGCGACTTTCCAGCAGAATAATAAGTCGGTCATCTGTGCCTCTGTTGGCTGCTTTTCAGTGACTACTTTTAATTCTTCCGGGTTAAAGTCCTGGCTGTCGGTATCCTGTACCAATAAACCGCCATTAACACGCTTGTAGTCTAGCTGGGTGTTGGTTTCTTCCCACTGGCCGCACTCTAATAAACGAACGTTCTTTTTCCCGGCAACCGCCGTTTTGGCTTTTTCGCTGACACTCGGTGCGATAATAACTTCAACAAACTGGCGCTCAACGATGGCCGTTGCTGTTGCTTCATCCAGCTCACGGTTGAAAGCAATAATGCCACCAAACGCGGAAGTTGGGTCGGTCTTAAAAGCGCGATCATAAGCATCGGTAATCGAGTCACCAATTGCGACACCGCAAGGGTTTGCATGCTTAACGATAACGCAGGCCGGCTCAGCAAAGCTTTTTACGCATTCAAGCGCAGCGTCTGTGTCGGCAATATTGTTAAAGGACAACGCTTTGCCCTGAATTTGCGTAGCGCTGGAAACGGTACCGGCTGGGGCATTACGTTCGGTATAAAATGCAGCCGACTGATGTGAGTTTTCGCCATAACGTAAGTCCTGCTTTTTCGATACCTGCAGGTTTAATGTACGTGCAAAGTCATTTTCACTCAGTTGCTTACCAAGGTAATTGGCAATCATACCATCGTACTGGGCAGTGTGTTCGAATGCTGCTACCGCTAAGTCAAAACGGGTGCTGTGACTGACTCCACCTTGTTGCTCAAGTTCAGCAAGTAGGCGTTGGTAGTCATTGGCATTGACAACAATGGTTACGTCTTTGTGATTTTTGGCTGCCGCCCGCACCATAGTCGGACCGCCAATATCGATATTCTCTATTGCGTCCTCTAACGTACAACCTTCTTTGGCTACTGTTTCAGCAAAGGGGTACAGGTTAACCACAACCATATCGATAGGCGCAATATTCTGCTCCTGCATGACTGCCTGATCGATATCGCGACGACCTAAAATTCCCCCGTGAACTTTCGGATGCAGAGTTTTTACGCGCCCGCCCATAATTTCTTTCTGGCCAGTATGCTCAGAAACGTCAATAACGGTTATGCCTGAATCGCGAAGTAGCTTAGCGGTGCCACCTGTAGAGAGAATCTCAATGTTCTTTTTAGCTAAAGCTTGAGCGAATTCAACAATACCGGTTTTATCAGAAACACTGATTAAAGCGCGTTGGATTGGACGGGTTTCCATTGTTTTGCCTTTCTATAACTCAGTTAACGTACGGGGAGGTCAATAAAAAAAGGGCGCCAAAAGGCGCCCAAAAAACTCTTAATTCATGCCGTATTTTTTCAGCTTCTTGCGTAAAGTGCCGCGGTTAATACCTAACATGGTTGCGGCGCGGGTTTGATTACCCCGGGTATAAGTCATGACTTCTTCTAGCAGCGGCGCCTCCACCTCGGATAACACCAGTTCGTACAATTCTTCAGGGTCCTGACCGTCTAACTGACGCAGAAAGCTATTTAGCGCCTGTTTTACGGAGTCACGCAATGGCTTTGGCTGTGCGTTATTGCCGATAGTGGTCAGGGGAGATACGTTTTCACGACTAGGGTTTTGATCAAACATAATACGCTTATCTCTTCTCTACAGTGACAAAATAATCTTCAAGTGCCTTAAGTTGCGCTTCAGCATCCTCAAGACGATTAAATGTTTGCCTGAATTCATCGTTGCTGGCTTTTTCTTTTAAATACCAACCAACGTGTTTCCTGGCGATTCTGACACCCTGGTAACTGCCGTAAAATTCGTGCAATTTACCAACGTGATGAATAACAGTTTCAGCTACTTCGGTTAGCGACGGCGGTTGAAGCTCCTCTCCTGTCTTAAGAAAGTGAGCTATTTCTCTAAACAGCCAAGGATTCCCTTGCGCGCCACGACCGATCATTATGGCATCTGCCCCGGTATACTCAAGGACTTGCTGTGCCTGTATCGGTGTACGAATATCGCCGTTAGCAATAACTGGAATCGAAACGGCGTTCTTAATTGCCTTTATCGTGTCGTACTCTGCATTGCCTTTATACATACAAGTGCGAGTACGGCCATGAATAGCAAGTGATTGAATACCACAGCGTTCTGCTAACTGCGCTATTTCAATACCGTTTTTATTTTCAGGATCCCAACCGGTTCTTGTTTTCAACGTTACCGGAACGTCGACAGCGTTAACGACCGCCGTCAGTATCTCTTCAACTAACTCAGGGTGCTGCATAAGCGCCGAGCCAGCCATTTTCTTATTCACCTTTTTCGCCGGGCAGCCCATATTTATGTCAATAATCTGTGCGCCCATACTGACATTAACTCGTGCAGCCTCAGCCATTAGCTCTGGTTCAGAGCCTGCTATTTGCACGGCACGAATGCCAAGCTCTCCCGAATGATCCATGCGTTGCCTGGATTTATCGGTCTGCCACACCTTCGGATTACTGGACAGCATCTCTGATACTGTAAGCCCAGCCCCCGTGCTGTAACACAGCTGACGGAACGGCTGGTCAGTAACTCCGGCCATGGGAGCTAATATGACCTGATTGTCGAGTTGATATGGACCAATCCGCATCGGTTAAAAACTACGCAGCGAAAGGGTGAGGAATTTTAGGGAATTTGCGCAATAAAGAAAAGGCTATTTATTACGCAATTTGAGTCTTTTTTTCATTTTTTACTATTGACAAAGCGAGCGCTTGTTAACCAACCCGAGTACCGCTGAGCATTGCCCAGTCGCCGTCTATGACGGGAGTGTCAAAAGCGATGTCGGGTTGGTAAGCGGCGATAACATCATTAACTTGACGCTCTAAAATACCCGACAGTACGAGCTGGCCCCCCGGTTTAACAAACGCCAATATGGTTTCTGACAATTCTCTGAGCGGCCCGGCAAGTACGTTTGCGAGGACTAAGTCGACTTGTGTTTGGGGTTGCTCACTTGGAAGGAACACATCAAACTTGTCGCTGACACCATTGCGTTCGGCGTTATCTTTGGTCGCAATTAGCGCTTGCTGGTCAATGTCGATACCAATAGCATGTTTAGCATTAAACAACAGTGCCGCAATGCCGAGAATGCCAGAGCCACAGCCAAAGTCCAGAGTGCTTTTACCCTTTGGCGGGTTCGCGTCTAACCAACGTAGACACATAGCGGTTGTTGGGTGAGTGCCCGTACCAAACGCCATGCCCGGGTCGAGTAGAATATTGACCGCTGAAGGGTCAGGAATGTCTCGCCAGCTTGGGCAAATCCAGAGCTGTTCGCCAAAACGAATAGGGTGGAAGTTATCCATCCATTCGCGTTCCCAGTCTTTGTCTTCCAGTGCATCGACTTTGTACTGCAGGTCGCTGCCGAAAATCTTAGACTTTTTCAGGTTGGCGATAATAGCTTTTATATCCACTTCGGCGTCAAACAAGCCCGTCGCTAAAGTGTGTTCCCACAATATAACGTCGCCGGGACGTGGTTCAAAAATGGGAGTGTCGGCGCCATCACGGTATGTTACCGCCTGAGCGCCGTTAGCCATGAGCATGTCGCCCACTTGGGGCGCATGCTCTTCACTGCAAGAAAGAGTCAGTTGTATCCAGGGCATTAATTAATGCCCGCCCAAACCAAGCTTTTTCTCAAGGTAGTGAATATTGGTACCACCATGCTGGAAGTTTTCGTCTGCCATAATAGACTTTTGCAGAGGAATGTTCGTTTTAATGTTCTCGATAATCAATTCACTCAAAGCATTACGCATACGCGCTATAGCAATATCGCGGTTCTCGCCGTAAGTAATCAGCTTACCTATCATTGAGTCATAGTTAGGCGGTACTTTGTAGTCCGCGTAAACGTGTGAGTCCCAACGAACACCAAAGCCGCCCGGAGAATGGAAGCGAGTGATGGTACCGGGTGACGGTGTAAAAGTATCCGGGTCTTCCGCGTTAATACGGCACTCAACCGCATGACCGCGAATAACGACATCTTCCTGACTAATTGACAGCTGGCGGCCTGCTGCAATGCGCAATTGCTCTTTAATTAAGTCGATACCAGTGACCATTTCAGTAACCGGGTGTTCAACCTGAATACGCGTGTTCATTTCAATGAAATAGAACTCACCGTTTTCATACAGAAACTCAAATGTACCAGCACCGCGGTAACCCAGCTCTACACAAGCTTTCGCACAACGCTCACCAATGAACTTGCGCATTTCCGGAGTAATGCCTGGAGCCGGCGCTTCTTCAACAACTTTCTGGTGACGACGTTGCATAGAGCAGTCACGTTCACCTAAATGAATGGCGTTACCTTGACCGTCGGCCAGAACCTGAATTTCAACATGGCGAGGGTTCTCAAGGAATTTTTCCATATAAACAACAGGGTTGCCGAACGCTGCACGAGCCTCGTTCTGAGTCATAGTAATAGAGCTAAGTAACTCACTCTCTTTTCGTACAACCCGCATACCGCGACCACCGCCGCCGCCTGCTGCTTTAATGATAATAGGGTAGCCGATGCGCTTGGCAAGCTTCATATTACGCTCGTCATCATCGTCCAGCGGACCATCGGAGCCTGGTACGCAGGGAACTCCGGTTTTCTTCATGGCTTTAATGGCTGAAACTTTATCACCCATAAGGCGAATGAGATCAGGTGTAGGACCAACAAAGATGAATCCGGACTGTTCAACCTGCTCGGCAAAGTCGGCGTTTTCAGCAAGAAAGCCATAACCCGGATGAATGGCCGCAGCATCGGTAATTTCAGCTGCGCTAATAATACGTGGGATATTCAGGTAGCTTTCGTTCGCTGGCGCTTTACCGATACAAATGGCTTCGTCAGCAAGTAAAACGTGCTTTAAATTTCTATCAACCGTTGAATGAACTGCCACTGTTTTAATGCCGAGCTCTTTACAGGCTCGCAGTATGCGCAGTGCAATTTCGCCACGGTTGGCAATGACCACTTTATCTAACATGACAAATTCCTGCGGTTACTTTATTCAATGACAAACAGAGGCTGATCAAATTCAACTGGCTCTTCGTTGTCTACTAAAATTTGCTTAACGACACCGGACTTGTCAGCTTCAATTTGGTTCATCATTTTCATGGCTTCAATAATGCACAGTGTTTCGCCAGCATTAACACGAGAGCCTACAGTGACAAATGGTTTGGCATCAGGCGATGGCGCTTCATAGAAAGTTCCAACCATAGGGGAACGAACAACATGGCCGCTAATTTCTTCGCTGGCTGGCTCAGCTGAAGCTGCTGGCTGGCTGGCTGGTGCCGCGGGGGCTTGCTGAGGTGCCTGTTGAGGCTGAGGCGCATACTGCATTGGCGCAGGTTGTGCACTGTAACGGTTAATCCGAACGGATTCTTCGCCTTCGGTTATTTCCAGTTCAGCAACGCCAGATTCTTCAACGAGCTCAATCAGTTTCTTAATTTTTCGGATATCCATGCTAACGTCTACCTTTAGTTATCTGTGTTATTCAATATGTTTAAAGCTGCTTGTAATGCGTATTCGTAGCCACGGGCGCCAAGCCCGCAGATAACGCCGTCAGCCACGTCCGCTAAATACGAATGATGGCGGAAGCTCTCCCGGCGATAAATATTAGAAAGGTGTACTTCGATAAAAGGGATTTGCACAGCTAGCAGAGCATCACGCAGCGCAATGCTGGTATGAGCGTAGGCTGCTGGATTGATCACGATATAGTCGACAGAATCTTTGGCGGCTTGTTGGATCCAGTCAATTAACTCATGTTCAGCATTTGACTGCCTGAAATCCAGCGAAGCTGATTTTTTTTTGGCAATAGACTCTAATGACTGAGCGATGCCATCCAGGCTTTGATTGCCATAAACCTCTGGCTCACGTTGTCCAAGTAAGTTTAGGTTAGGGCCATTTAGCACCAATATTTTAAAACGTTCTGCCATTGTGCCGCCATCTGCTGTGAAGTTACGGTAACTATTAAAATTGACCATAACTTTCAGTTTGGGTTCCTATAACAACAGTATTATAGGGAAAAAAAGCAAGATTGCAGCACTTTACTGGTCTTATCAGCGCATTTAGGCACAAGTTTACTCGGAAACTACCTTTTCCAGGTGCTTTTTAAAATCTTCAGCGTTCATATAACCGGTAACCCGGTACTCAGCTCGCTCTTTGCCTTCAGGGTCAAAGAACAGAATTGTGGGTAACCCGAGTACCTGGTAGCGGCTTAGAATCTCGACATCTTGCGCATTATTGCGAGTAACATCGGCCTGAATCAGTGTAAATTGCTCGAATTGGGCCTGAACCCCGGTGTCCGAGAAGGTGTACTGTTCAAACTCTTTGCAGGCAACACACCAGTCCGCGTAAAGGTCCAGCATAACCCAGCCCTCGCTATTTTCGACTTGTTGCTGTATCTCGTTAACGCTACTGACCTGGGTAAATAAGCCATGACTTTGTTGTTCTAACTGAGCTTTATTGACTTGCCAATAGCTTCCAGTGGTAGCCATGGCCGCTAATAAAATGATTACAGTGACTTTGGTTGCAGTCCGGATTGACTGGCTGATTGCTACCGCCAGTGATACTGCCGCGAGAACGAAATAAAAAATCCACAACCACATACTGATGCTGGTAGGGAGTAATCGTTCTACTAAAAATAAACTGACAGCTAAGAGTAACCAGCCGAAAAACTGTTTTACCACCACCATCCATGCCCCGGCTTTGGGCAGAAGTTTTCCTCCGCTTAACCCGAACAGTATTAACGGAACACCCATACCCAGACTCAGTGCATAGAGAATTGCTGCACCGTGAACAATGTCGCCGGATTGG
This sequence comes from Pseudomonadota bacterium, assembly GCA_051747845.1. Taxonomy (GTDB): domain Bacteria; phylum Pseudomonadota; class Gammaproteobacteria; order Enterobacterales; family Alteromonadaceae; genus Idiomarina. Next base: position 8,896 of record JBNJGQ010000012.1, on the reverse strand, counting down.
GCGATAAAAAGCAAAGCGCCTGAGAGAGGAGCTGTGGTGCAAGGCGATGCAACCAGGCCTGAAATAGCACCAATAATAAAGACACCAACAACATTTCCGCCGCTTTGCTGACCACTTAGGCTTTGTAGTTTTGACTGCCAGCTAATGGGCAGTTGCAGGGTATAGGCACCAAGCATACTGAGCGCAAAGAGCGCAAACAGAACCGCAAGAACAATAAGCACGGCAGGGTGCTGAAAATAAGCTTGATACTGCATACCTGCTGAGGCAACGACCAAACCTAATAAGGAATAGGTAATAGCCATACCCTGTACATAGATAAAAGACAGCCAAAGCGTATTTTTCCAGGTGCGTTCACGGTTGCCCAAAACCACCCCAGATAAGATGGGGTACATTGGAAAGACGCAGGGAGTAAAAGCTAAACCAATACCCAGGGCAAAAAATAACAGTAAAGTGATAATTAAGTGTTGGTCTTCTATCCCGAAAAGGCTGCTATCAGTGTTTTCTGCTGGCGCTGAAATATCGGTGTTACCACCATTTGTAGGTAGTTCTATTTGCTTTTCTGTTGGTGGGTAACAAAGTCCGGCATCGGCACAACCCTGGTAGAGTATGGTAATACTGTCACCGGAAAAAGATGGATCCAGAGTAAAAGACCATTCGACGTAGTTACGGTAAACAACCGACTCGCCAAAAAACTCATCCGTATGAGATTCCCCTTCCGGAAGTTCGGGTGCTTGCGCAGCAGCATTTGACGGTACTATCTTGAACCGGTGTTGATACAGGTAGTATTCCGGGGCGATGGCCCAACTGACGGTGATCTCGTCGCCCTCAATTTCGCTATCAAAATCAAAAGCCTGATCTACGGGTAAAAACTCGTTCTGTTGCTGAAAAGGATTAGATTGAACACCATGAGCAGCTGGCGCCATCAAGGTCAGCGCTAAGGTAAAGAGTGTCAGGCATGTGATGAGCCGTTTTATCATTTGACTGAATCCTGTATCCACGTCAGGTAATCGGGTAATCCGTCTTCTATGTTAATACTGATTAACTCTGGAGAGTCGTATGGGTGATTCGCACTGATAAAGTCTTTTATATCCTCGCAGCGCTCATCAGTTGATTTTATCAGCATAAGCCACTCCTGGTCTTCATGTATTTGCCCTTGCCAGGAGTAAACCGATGTCATATTAGGCACTATATTGACGCAGGCGACGAGCTTTTTCTCAACTAAACTGCGAGCCAGTTGCATTGCAGAAGTGTGACTGTCTGTGGTGCATAAAATCAATTTGGGTTGCTGAGTCATAGAACCTCCCTATAGCGCCAGTGAGTTTGGCAAATTACCATAAAATTTTTTGCGCTTCCCCCTTGATAACAAAAATTCCTCCCCCATTTAATGAGCACGATGATTTTTACACGCCCCTTAGGGGTATTAACCACTAACAACAATAGGTTGAGGAGTTATCAACAATGAAACTTCGTCCTTTACACGATCGAGTCATTATCAAACGCATCGAAGTTGAAGCAAAATCGGCTGGCGGCATTGTTCTGACTGGTTCTGCGGCAGAAAAGTCAACGCGCGGTGAAGTCGTAGCAGTTGGCAAAGGCCGTATTCTGGATAACGGTGAAGTGCGTGCGCTTGACGTAAAAGCCGGTGATAAAGTGCTGTTCAGCGAAGGCTACGGTGTAAAAACCGAGAAAATCGATGGTGAAGAGTATTTGATCATGAGCGAAAGCGACATTCTGGCAATTGAAGAATAAGACGTCTGAATCGCTTATTAGCACAACCGAATAAACGTATTTAAGAGGAAAGCAAAAATGGCAGCTAAAGAAGTCAAGTTTGGTAACACAGCACGTCAAAAAATGCTGAAAGGCGTAAATGTTCTTGCTGACTCAGTAAAAGTTACTCTGGGTCCAAAAGGCCGTAACGTTGTATTAGATAAATCGTTTGGCGCACCAGTTATCACCAAAGACGGTGTTTCTGTCGCGAAAGAAATCGAGTTGGAAGACAAGTTCGAAAACATGGGCGCGCAAATGGTTAAAGAAGTCGCGTCTAAAGCAAACGACGAAGCGGGTGACGGTACTACCACTGCAACCGTTCTGGCTCAGGCAATTGTAAATGAAGGTTTGAAGTCTGTTGCTGCGGGTATGAACCCGATGGATCTTAAACGCGGTATCGACAAAGCCGTTATTGCCGCAGTTGAAGAGTTGAAGAAAATTTCTCAGCCTTGTGCAGATAGCAAAGCTATTGCTCAGGTAGCGACTATTTCTGCTAACGCGGATCACACTATTGGTGAAATCATTGCTCAGGCAATGGATAAAGTCGGCCAGGAAGGTGTTATTACGGTTGAAGAAGGTCAGGCACTGACTGACGAACTGGATGTGGTTGAAGGTATGCAATTCGACCGAGGTTACTTGTCTCCTTACTTCATCAACAACCAAGAAAGCGGTTCAGTTGAATTAGACAACCCGTTCATCCTTCTGATTGACAAGAAAATCTCTAATATCCGCGAATTACTGCCGGTATTAGAAGGTGTTTCTAAAGCCGGTAAACCTCTGCTTATTATTGCTGAAGATGTTGAAGGCGAAGCGCTGGCAACTCTGGTTGTGAATAACATGCGTGGCATTGTTAAAGTTGCAGCGGTTAAAGCACCAGGCTTTGGTGACCGTCGTAAAGCGATGCTGCAGGACATTGCTGTTCTGACTGGCGGTACTGTGGTTTCTGAAGAAATTGGCATGGAGCTGGAAAAAACTCAGCTGGAAGACTTAGGTACTGCGAAGCGCGTTGTCATTACTAAAGACAACACGACTGTTGTTGATGGTAACGGTGATGATACTGCTATCGAAGGCCGCGTTAACCAAATCAAACAGCAGATGGAAGACACAACGTCTGACTACGACCGTGAAAAACTGCAAGAGCGTTTGGCTAAGTTAGCTGGCGGTGTTGCGGTGATTAAAGTCGGCGCTGCTACTGAAATGGAAATGAAAGAGAAGAAAGCGCGCGTTGAAGATGCGTTGCATGCAACCCGTGCAGCTGTTGAAGAAGGCGTTGTGCCTGGTGGTGGTGTCGCTTTGGTTCGTGCGGCAAGCAAACTGCACGAGTTACGCGGTGACAACGAAGATCAGAACGTTGGTATTCGTCTGGCATTACGTGCAATGGAAGCTCCTTTGCGTCAAATCGCTATGAACGCTGGTGCTGAAGGTTCTGTTGTTGCTAACAGTGTTCGCGGTGGCGAAGGTAACTACGGTTACAACGCTGGTAACGACACTTATGGCGATATGCTGGAAATGGGTATTTTGGATCCAACCAAAGTTACTCGTTCAGCACTGCAATTCGCAGCTTCTGTTGGCGCGCTGATGATCACCACTGAAGCGATGATTGCTGACATTCCACAGGATGACAACGCAGGCGGTATGCCTGGCGGCGACATGGGTGGAATGGGCGGTATGGGCGGCATGATGTAGTGCGCTCAAAGCTCGTTTAAAGAAGGGAGCCATTGCGGCTCCCTTTTTTTATGGAATTTTTTTGTAAAATAGTACTCTAACCGAGTGGTAGTGTCCTTGACGATAGTATGGGAGGAAAATTAGCATGCGTGTTCAAGGTATATTTGGAACCCTTTTATTAGCTTTCAGTTTTACGGCATTAGCCGGAACGGCTGAGGTTTCGTGGAAGGATGTTGATAGTTACACAGATATTCGGCCGGCGGATGGCCTGAAAGATCGCTATCAGCAAAAGGTAATGGACAATCTGACTGAACACTTTCAAAGTCTGGCGGCAAAACTGCCTGAAGAGCAAAAGTTGGAAGTTACGGTAACTGATGTTGATCTAACGGGGCGTCTCGAGCCGACGTTTGGACGCTCAAGTTCCAATTTCGTCCGTATTGTTCGCGAAATAGATTTCCCCAGAATGGAGTTTGATTATCGCTTAGTGGACAGTGCAGGAGAAGTCTTAAAAGAAGGCCAGGCAAATCTGAAAAACATGAGTTTTAACTACGATAGCCTGGCTTCAAGAGTCCGTCGCAATGATCTGTATTTCGAAGAAGAAATGCTAACAGAATGGTTTGAAGAGACGTTACTTAACCAGCCTGACGAATAGCTTTAAGGCGAGCAAGAGTCTCGGTCATCAACTGTAATTGTTGTACCAATAGCTGCAACTGTTGTTCGTTTTCTTTGTCTTGTTGCCACTTTTCAAAGTTAGCTGCAATCTCGTTTAGGTATGGTTGAAAGCGGTTACCTTTGCTTTCAAATACAGTTTGTTCTGCGAATACACCCTGGAATTTGGCTTTGCCCTGTTGGCGCAGATCGTCAAGGTATTGGTCTGCATCAATAACTTGGCGATAAAGTTGTTGAAGGTGTTCTTGCAATTTAACTTCTACACTTTCCAGGTTGTCGCTCATAATTTATCCTTTGTTAATTCATTGATGCCATCCGGCATGATAGCTGTTTTACTTAGCTCTCCTGCTTGCTCGCGCACAAGGCGGGGAACCAGGAAACCAGGTAATTCGTAAGTCATTTGTTGCCACAACGCCTGAGCTTTATCATCGCTGATTGCGAAATGGCTGGCACCTTCTACCTTGTCCAGTTGATGTAAGTAGTAAGGCAAAACGTTGGCATCAAATAACTTCTCACTTAGCTGAGTAAGTGCTTCTATATTATCATTCACACCATTTAGCAAAACGCTTTGGTTTAATAAGTGTATACCGGCGTGGTGCCACTCTTTTAACGTGTGAGTTAAAGTTTCTGAAACTTCGTTAGCGTGGTTCACATGCAGAACCAAAACGCTTTTAAACCGACTCTCACTCAGTAAATATTTCAGCCCATTCGTCATGCGGGAGGGTATCACAACTGGCAATCGACTATGAATGCGTAAGCGGGTAAGTTGTGGCAAAAGCTCAAATTCTTGAATGAGATCTCTAAGCCGTTTGTCACTGGCCATTAGTGGGTCGCCGCCACTTAGAATGACTTCGTTAATTTCTGGGTTATCTTTAATGTAATTCAGTGTGTCTGATAATTGCCGTTTACTGAAAGTTAGCTCGTCATAAGGGAAATGACGCCGGAAACAGTAACGACAGTTTACGGCGCAACCGCCCTGCAGTATCAGTAGCACACGACTTTTGTATTTGTGCAGTAGCCCTTCTACGGGTCCTTGCTGCTCCTGCAATGGGTCGGTGCTGTAACCGGGTGCTGAGTCAAACTCGTTGCGTAACGGGAGTACTTGTCGTAGCAAAGGGTCGGAGCTGTCGCCTGTTCTCATTTGTGCAACAAAAGGCTTAGGGACTCGCATGGAAAAGAGCTTTCTCGCTTTGATGTCGCCTAAGAATAGTGAAGGCTCCAAACCAAGCGCACGCAGCAAATCTTCGGGCCGGGTGTAGGCTTGCTTCAGTTCGAACTGCCAGTCGGGGCGGTCGCTTAGAGAAATAGGATACGCTGACTCGGACACTTCGCCTCCGTAGCTGCTGCAAATAGCGTATATTTTACCTGAAAAAAGTCGCTATTTGTTTTATTATTGCGCGCAAATCATCAGGTATTTACAAAGGAAAGTCTCGTTATGGCGAACTACAGCACTAGTGAATTCAAAGGCGGTTTAAAAATCATGCAGGATGGTGAGCCTTGCTCCATCGTTGAAAACGAAATGGTTAAACCGGGTAAAGGTCAGGCCTTTAACCGTGTGAAAATTCGTAAGTTGATTAGTGGCAAGGTGGTCGAAAAGACGTTTAAATCTGGAGAGTCCGTTGAGGGCGCCGACGTTATCGAGCTTGAGTTATCGTACTTATATAACGATGGTGAGTTCTGGCACTTCATGAATAACGAAACCTTTGAACAGGTACCGGCTGACGCAAAAGCGGTAGGTGAAGCGGAAAAATGGCTTGTCGAACAAGATGTTTGTACCTTGACCCTATGGGAAGGTAAACCTATTAACGTTCAGCCGCCAAATTTCGTTGAGTTAGAAATTACCGAAACCGACCCCGGCTTGAAAGGTGATACGGCGGGTACTGGTGGTAAGCCTGCGACTTTAAGTACAGGTGCTGTTGTCCGCGTGCCTTTATTTGTGCAAATTGGCGAAGTTATTAAAGTTGATACGCGCTCAGGTGAATACGTTTCCCGAGTGCAAAAGTAACCGAAGATGTCGATGAACTGGCGGCCGACAGCAGATTGGTCAGTGCTTGTTAAACGCGCTGAGTTAATGCGACAAGTCCGCCAGTTTTTTTTCGAACGGCAGATAACCGAAGTCGATACTCATCTTTTATCCCAGTTCGGCGTCACAGACTGTCACCTGAATAATCTGACAGCCGAGTTCAAACACCCATTATCTTCAGGAAGTAAAAAACTCTATCTTCAGACATCACCGGAATACGCAATGAAGCGAATTCTTGCTGCTTATGGGCAAGATATTTTTCAGTTAAGCCATGTGGTTCGCGATGATGAAATAGGCCGTTTTCATAACCCGGAGTTCACCTTACTTGAATGGTACAGGGTTGGTTACGATGATATTCAGCTTATAGCAGAGGTTTCTGAGCTGCTGACTGAACTATGTGACGCACCGGAAACTAAAGTGCTCACTTACCAACAAGCTTTTACTGAATATCTGGGTATTGATCCATTGAGTAGTGCGGGTGTGGATACAATACGGCAGCACCTGATTGAGCGTCCGTCTTTGTCGGAGTGGATGTCAAAGGAAACAGACGAAGACACCATTCTACAAGTGGCTTTTTCAGAGCTTATTGAAAGTCAGTTTCCTGGCAATAGACCAATCTGTGTTACCGAGTTTCCTCAGTCACAGGCGGCTTTGGCGAGAATCGACAAGGACGATGCACGTGTAGCCCGCCGATTCGAGTTTTATTACCGTGGGGTGGAATTGGCTAATGGCTACCACGAACTCTCGGATGCAGCTGAGCAGCGTGACCGCTTCAAAAAAGATAATGAGTGGCGGGAAAGACATGGGCGGGAGACTCAACCCGAAGATATTCGTTTACTTGCCGCTTTAGACTCTGGTTTACCTGCCTGTGCCGGTGTCGCTTTAGGATTTGACCGCCTGCTGATGATCATATGTGGGGCAAAAACAATAAGCGAAGTTCTGCCTTTTTCTATTGATACAGCTTAAGTCTGTGTTGGTTAGAAACAATTTTTCGTGATCTTCCTTGGCTATTCTTTCCGTATGTTATAATATAACAGCTAAGCGTTTATTGAGAAGGTATTGCCAAGTATGTCAGCAGGAACATCCAAAAACTTGGATAAAGCAGGAATCTGGATCACCACATTGTGTGCGATTCACTGCCTACTGCTACCTGTTATTCTGCCGCTATTAGCCATGGCGGGTTTGGCTTTTATCGGTGAAGACGCCTTAGAAAATACTATCCTGGGGCTTAGTGTTGTCGTGGGACTTTGGTCACTGATTAGTGGCGCGCGCAAGCACGGCAACTGGCACCTTTTGTCATTGTTGCTTCTAGGTGCCGTTATTTATTCTCAGCGAGATATTCTAGGCCACTGGGGTGAACCCATTATTATTCTCTTCGGTGCAGGGCTGATTATTTACGCTCATGTATCGAATCTGCGCTTAAATCGTAAGCTCAACTTTTCTACTATCGCTGAAGAACCGGCTCAAAACTAGCTGCGCTTTTCTAAAACTACTCCGGTTTCAATGTGATCAGTATAAGGGAATTGATCAAACATTGCTGCCGCAGTGACCTCATGAGTAGCCGATATCGCCTTAATATTGTCTATTAACGTACTTGGGTTGCAGGAAATATAAATGATCCTCTGGTACTGAGAGACCAGCTCTAAGGTGTCTTTATCTAACCCGGCTCTGGGCGGATCGACCAACACCGTTTTGCAGTTAAAACTGTGAATATCTGCGTCAGCCGCTCGTTTCGACTCAAGTTCACCACTTAAAGCTGCACTAAACTCTTCGGCGGACATACGTACAATGGTGACATTCGTAATGTCGTTCAGCTCTGCGTTTGCACGCGCCGCGGCTACAGAGCTTTTGCTAATTTCAGTGGCTAGCACACGTTCAAAGTTTTCTGCCAGAGGCAGGGTGAAGTTGCCGTTACCACAGTATAGTTCTAATAAATCATGCGAATTGTAGCCCGCGTGGCGTTTTGCCCAGCTGATCATTTTCTGATTGATGATGGCATTTGGCTGAGTGAAGCTGTTCTCCGTTTGTAGAGACAGATAGCTTTTCCCATCAACCTTAACTTCTTCAGTGACACTTTCTTTATACAACACCCGCTTTTGTTTACGGGCTCTTCCTATAACTTCTATTTTAGCAATAGAGGCTAGAGATTCGCGCAGTTTAATGCATTCTTGTTCCCACTCGTCATCTAAAGGCCGGTGATAGAGCAGAGAAATAATGGCTTCGCCTGTGGTGGTTGTCAGGAAATCCACCTGGAACAGTTTTCGGCGTAAAATATCGTTAGGCTTTAATAAGGTAATGAGTTGTTTCATTAGATGGTTAATCAGCAGGCTCCCTGGTATGAATTCGTCCATGCGGATTTTTTCACGCGTTTCAGGATTAAACATAATGTAGTACAGGTCATCACCTTCGTGCCACACTCGAAACTCTGCACGCATTCGATAGTGGCTGGCCGGTGACTCAAATACTTCTACCTCATCTATGTGGAAAGGACGAAACATCTCCCTTACTCTGTCTGCTTTCTGCGCGAGTTGTTTTGGGTATTCCGATGTGTCGATTCGTTTGTAAGTCATTATGAGGTTACGCCATATTTGCCAATAATTAGTCAGGATTCTATTTTACGCATCAACGGATTAATGTGCCAATGCCCTTTATTTATGTTGGATTTGATCACATTTGCCGAAACTTTACGCAGTCAGCAAAAAAACAGTTAAAAAGGCATGAAAAGCGCTTGACGGGGCGAGTTAAACCTCTAAAATGCGCTCCACGTTCGAG
>JBNJGQ010000011.1:14512-34723 GCA_051747845.1 Pseudomonadota bacterium | reverse complement strand
TGTCCGACAAAGACAGAGCCTGCACGGGTTAACTGTGGTAGCAGATCACGCGCGTTATCCGTCTGAATAGAAAGGTGCTCAGGCGCATAGGTTTCGCTAATAGCTATGGCTTCATTCATATCTGGAACCACCAGCAGACGACTTGCCTGCAATGCCTGCTCCGCAATATCGGCGCGACTTAGTTGAGCGCATTGTACAATCAGCTCCTGCCGTACGCTCTCTGCGACCGTCATTGATGGCGTAAGCAAAATAACCTGGGAGTCCGGGCCGTGCTCAGCCTGCGAGAGTAAATCTGCCGCCACATAGGCTGGGTTTGCACTGTCATCAGCAATAACCAACAGCTCTGAGGGGCCTGCCGGTAAATCCATGGCACAACCGCTGTCGTTTTGGCTGACTTGTTGCTTTGCTTCGGTCACAAAACTGTTCCCCGGGCCAAAGACTTTACCCACAGCAGGCGATGATTCAATACCGTAGGCCAGTGCACCAATTGCCTGGGCGCCGCCACACAGCAGAATATCAGTCACGCCGCAACGCTTAGCAGCATAGAGCAGGGCGGCTGGTAATTCGCCCTGTTTATTGGGTGGGCTGACCATAACCACACGTTGACATCCGGCAATCTGCGCGGGCACACCCAGCATTAAGGCGGTGGAGGGCAAAGTCGCGCTGCCACCGGGAATATACAAGCCAACCGCGTCTAAAGGTGCGTAACGCAGTTCACATTGCACTCCAGGCGCGGTTTCAACGCTTAAATTCTGCGGGCGCTGTGCTTCGTGAAAGCGGTAAATGGTTTGGTAAGCAGTATCTATAGCGCGCTTTACTTTGTCATCTAAACTAGCAACGGCGGCTTCCACCAGTTCATCGCTCATTCGTAATGAAGTCGCGTCCGGGTTGTCGAACTGGCGGGTATAGTTGAGCACAGCCCGCTCACCGTTATCACGTACGTCGCTTAAAATAACCGCCACTTTTTCACGCAAAGATTCAGCCTGTGCCCGACCGGGGCGTGCTAAGCGTTGAGCTTGCTCCGCCGCCGACAGGCTTTGCCACTGTTCAATGGGTATTTGCAATTCACTCATGATCACCCCATCATTTTTTCAATAGGCAACACAAGTATTGAGCTGCAACCCATAGACTTAAGATCTTCCATGGTTTCCCAGAACAGTTTTTCGGTGCTGACCATGTGTACGGCAACTTGTTCGTCGGTGTGGCTGAGCGGCAGAATGGTTGGTGTTTCTGCGCCGGGTAACAGCTCAACCACTTGCTCTAGTTTGTTCTTCGGAGCGTGCAGCATAATGTATTTGCTTTCCCTTGCCATTTGTACGCCATCTATGCGTGGCAGCAACTGATCTATCATGGCCTGTTTTTCTTCAGACAAGGTGTCAGCGCGTTGTATTAACTGCGCCTGGGAACGGAATATCACGTCTTTTTCTACGAGTCCGTTCGCTTCCAGCGTAGCGCCGGTGGAGACTAAATCACAAATGGCTTCCGCCAGTCCGGCACGGGGGGCGACTTCAACAGAGCCGGTCAGCATTACTGTACGGGCGTTAACGCCATTGTCTTTAAGGTAACGTTTTAATAACTGAGGGTAAGTGGTTGCGACTCTTAAGCCATCTAAGTCTTTCAGTGACTGATACTGGCTTTCTCTAGGAACCGCCAGTGACAAACGACACTGGCCGAATTCAAGCCCACGCAAAGGTTGATATGCTGCGACAGAATCGGTCGCAATGCGCTCCAAACGAGCCTCTTCCAGCACGTTTTCGCCAACCAGACCTAAATCAACCACACCATCCATAACCAGACCGGGAATGTCATCATCACGAACGCGCAGTAAATCGATAGGGTGACTGGTGCTGTGCGCAATTAAACGCGCTTCGTTAACACTGAACTTCACGCCACAGGCATTCAGCAGTGCCATAGATTCCTTACTCAGTCGTCCAGATTTCTGTATCGCAATGGTTAAACGGTCAGTCATAACAGCTCCTAAAATAAAAAACCCCCGAAGGTGGATGCCTTTCGGGGGTTGTATAGTCAATCGAAAGGCTAGCGTTTATACGGCTAGCCCCAACATTAAGTTCACGGCTAGGCCATACAATTCCAATGATGATGATGGTGGCTGTGAACAAAATGCATGATTAACGCTCCAAAGAAATAAATGTACTTCGTTAAGTTGTATAGCACTATAACACTTGAGGAATGTAATGCAAGAGTAAACTTATTGGTTATTCAGCCGATATCAGGTTACTATTTAACCAGTGGTTGTATAGTCAAATAAATAACAAACCTTCTAAAGAGGCGTAAGACAAAAGCAATGGCTAACTTTGATGCAATGGTTCCGCTGATCCCCAAAGACACTCGAGTGCCTGTGGATCACGCCCGTGAGCAAATGAAAATCAATCAGGTTGAAAAAATACAAGAGCTTCGCGCCGTAAACGAAGAAGAAGGTTCAACTGTCAACAGCGACAAGCAACGACAGGAAAATGAACAACACCAGCAGCAGGACCAGCCATCTGCTCAAACGGAAGTTGAAGAGCTTGCCGATGACGATGAAACCTCATCTTCAGGACATATAGACACCTACGCCTGAGCAAACATCTATGTCATAATACGCGTCTATTTTTTTAGCGGTTAGGGTTATGGCAACAGTTCTATCAGTTTTTAAGCCAACAGGCGAACTGGCGCAGGCAATTACAAACTTCCAGCCGCGGGCCGCCCAACAGCAAATGGCAGAAGCCATAGCTGCTACTGTTAAGAAAAAAGGCCAGCTTGTTGTTGAGGCCGAAACCGGCACCGGGAAAACCTTTGCGTATCTTGCTCCAGTTTTACTGGGTAAAGGTAAAGCCATTATTTCCACCGGAACTAAAAATCTCCAGGAGCAACTGTTCCACCGCGACTTACCCACACTAAGAAAAGTGCTGGCGCCTGAGAAAGTCGTCGCCTTACTTAAAGGTCGTTCAAATTATTTGTGCCTGCACCGCATGGAACAGGCGGTTCAGCAAGCCGGTCAATTCAATAAAGACATCCAGAGTCAGCTAATTACCGTTAAGCGTTGGTCGACATCAACGCGCAGCGGCGACATGGGTGAGCTGAATGCTTTACCGGAAGACGCCTCTGTTTTGCCTCAGGTTACCAGTACTCAGGACAACTGCCTGGGTCGCGATTGCCCGGTGTATGAAGACTGCCACTTAGTCAAAGCCCGCAAAGAAGCCATGGAAGCCGACATTGTGGTGGTGAATCACCACCTTTTCTTTGCCGATATGGCGTTAAAAGATACCGGTTTTGGCGAGCTGATTCCTAGTGTTGATACGGTAGTGTTTGATGAGGCGCATCAAATTCCGGATATCGCCAGCCAGTACTTTGGTGAAACGGTTTCCAGCCGTCAATTGACGGAAGTGTGCGAAGAACTTCAGCGTTTGTGTATGACTGAGCTGAAGGACTTGTCTCAGGGCAGCGCTATGGCTCGTACGTTATTACAGACTTTGAAAGACTGGCGGTTACTGTTTCCGCGAGACCCTATGCGCGGCAATTGGCGCGACTGGCGTAAAAAGCCGGAGGTGGCGGAAGTTGCAGAGCGTGTTCAGGAACGTCTGACCTTGCTGACCGAGGTTATGAAAACCGCCATAGGGCGTAATAAAGACCTGGATAACCTGCATGAACGTGCCGAACAGCACCTTTACATCTGGCGTCAGTTAATGGATGTGGACCGCACGGGTTACAGCTTTTGGTTCGAAACCACGCCGCGGCATGTCAGTTTGCACCAGACACCGTTAAGCGTTGCTAAAACCTTTGGTGGTTATATCAAGCGCAACAAAATGAGCTGGGTGTTTACCTCGGCGACTCTGGCTGTTAATGGGCAGTTTGACTACTTTACGAAGCGTCTGGGTATAGAAGAGGCCGATACGTTGTTGCTGGAAAGCCCGTTTGACTTCGCCAGCCAGGCTAAATTGTGTCTGCCGCGTTATTTGCCTGAGGCTAATGATCCCAACCGGCATCAAATGCTGACCGAAATTGCTGAGCAGTGCGTTCAGGTGAACCGTGGTGGCACATTTTTGCTGTTTACCAGCCACCGAATGTTGCAACAAATGGCGGCAATATTAAGGGACCGGCTGGACCGTGACATTCTGGTTCAGGGCGAATCGGGCAAAACTGAATTATTGGAAACCTTCACCAAAAAGGGCAACGCTGTTCTCTTGGGAACCTCATCTTTTTGGGAGGGGGTTGATGTACGTGGTGAGGCGTTGCGCTGCGTTATTATTGATAAACTACCGTTTGCATCACCCGATGACCCGTTGTTAAATGCCCGTGTTGAAGATGCCCGGTTACGTGGCGTTGATGCTTTTAGCACGATACAATTACCGCAAGCCATTATTGCTTTAAAGCAGGGGGCAGGGCGCTTAATTCGCGACAAAGACGACTCCGGTGTATTAATTGTTTGCGACAGTCGTCTGGTTACGCGCCAATACGGCAAACAGTTTTTATCCAGCCTTCCGGCTATGTCACGAACCCGCGATTTAAATCAGGCGCTGGAATTTTTAGCGCAGGTTGCAGAGAAAGATGAAACCAAAAATGAAGAACTTACTAGCAGTTGATACATCAACTGAAAATTGCTCCGTGGCTTTACAGTGGCAAAACACCTTTTTAAGTGAAGCGATTGAAAGCCCGAGAGAGCATTCTCAGCGGTTACTGCCTTTTGTTGAGAAAGTACTGCAGCAGGCAGAAACAAACTTAAACCAGCTGGACGGGCTGGTTGTCGGTGTCGGCCCGGGAAGTTTTACCGGAGTACGTATTGGCGTGTCGATGGCGCAGGGTTTGGCTTTTAGCTCCGAACTGCCGGTGTTTCCGGTCAGTAGCTTGCAGGCGTTAGCGCAGCAGGCTATACGTAAGCATAATGCAGAAGCTGTTGTCGCCTGTATTGATGCACGTATGGGCGAAATTTATTATGCTCTTTACCGTAACAAGAACGGTGTTGCTGAAGCTATAACGGAACCGGCCGTTGCGGTACCATCTGCGGACTTGTTTTCAGATCATAATTTGCAAGGTTTCTTTACGGCGGGTACTGGGTGGGATAATTATTCTGATGTACTGGACCCGGATAAAAAATTAAAATACAGCAGCGATTGTCGACTGCCACTGGCAGAGGATATGCTGACAGTCGCTGTAAAAGGTGATGTTTCAGTCGTAAGTGCGGAGCATCTGGAACCGCTTTATGTACGTAATGAAGTAACCTGGAAAAAATTGCCAGGCCGGTAACTTGCCGAATGGCACTGAACTCGCCATAATAAAACCAGTCTTAGTAACAGATGAGTCATCGTTGACGTGCGAATTAATCCGCAAGCGGTTCAGCCGCTAAACAATCAGCAGCAGGCACCACAAAAGCCTGCGCCAGAGGACCAGCAACGCCAGGGGAACAACCGGGCGGAAGTTGCTGAGTCCCGGCAAGTTGTCCCTGATGTGCGGCAAAGTCAGCGGCGTGCGGAACGGTGGGAGTCATTGAATACGTTTTACGATGAACCACCACAACGTTCTCAGAAAGCACTCAATGCGTATCAGAACATCGCGTTAAGTGAGAAAAGAGAACAAATCACGTCAATGTTTGGTGTTGATGTTTACGCCTGAGTGAGGTCTGTTATGAAAATAATTTATGCATCATTAATGGCACTGGTGTTGGTGGGCTGTTCTTCAGTTCCCGATGAAATCGCCAGTGAAAACGAAGACGCCTTAGTTGGCTATAAAGTCGCTAAACACCAGGGCGAGAAAGTTGCCGGTGAACCTGCCCGCTGGGGGGGAGTTATTGCCGATGTTCGCAATGCCGAAGATCACACCGTTCTGGAAATTGTCAGTTTCCCGCTACAGCGTTGGGGCCGTCCCGAAGTCAGCGATAACAGTCAGGGCCGTTTTTTAGCCGTGGTAAATGATTTCATTGACCCCGATGTTTATAAGCAAGGGCGTTCAATGAGCTTTGTCGGTACCATTGGAGAAACGCAACAAGGCAAAATTGGCGAGTACGTTTATACTTATCCGGTTATTGAAGCAACCGGCTATTACCTGTGGCAGCCTGAGCGCAAGAAAAGCCATGTAGAAGTGGATTACTCACCGCTTTGGTTCCGTCACAACTTCTATTCACCGTATTACCCATACCGTTACCCTGTTCCGGTGCGTGTTCGCGTTCAGGACAACTCTGGTACACCTGCTAAAGACCGCAATTAATCCACCAAATAATGGATTACCGCATTGCGTTAGACCAAGCCACCCCAGTCAGTTATGAACTCGACTGGGGCACGGTAAGAGGCCTTTGCTGGGGTGACCCAAACGATATTCGTGTGGTCGCAACTCACGGTTGGTTAGACAATAGCCACAGCTTTTTACCTTTGGCCGCAAATTGGTCAGCTGATCGCGGTGGCCTGTTAGCATTTGACTGGCCTGGGCATGGTCACAGTGACCACAGGCCTACAGGTAACTACTATCATTTTATCGACTATGCTTATGACTTATGGCAGTTGATTGAGCAGCAAGGCTGGCAGCAGTTGACATTGTTAGGTCATTCCATGGGTGGCTTTGTCAGTAATGTTGTGGCCGCTTTGTGTCCGGAGCGGATAAAAAGTTTAATTTTAGTTGAAGCCTTTGGTTTGCTCGTGTCTGACGGAACCAATGCCAGAGAACAGCTACAGCAGGGCTTTGTCAGCCGGAAAAAATTAAAGACGCCGCGTTGGCGCAGCCACAGCAATTTTGACTCTGCAGTGGATGCTCGTACTGCACAGGCAGACTTTTCGTCCGAGTTGGTTAAGCTAATTGTAGAGCGCGGCTCTGAACTACGTTCAGATGGTCGCTGGCATTGGCGGGCAGATGCCAGAGTGAAAGCAACGTCACCCTATAGACTGCCTAGTGCAGCTGTCGATGATCTTCTGCAAGAGTTGACTATGCCGGTTGTCGTAGTGCGTGGCAGTAAAGGCTATGACAAGTTAGAAAACGCGTTAGACAAGTGGCAGCATAAAGTATCAAAGCTCAGTTGTGTAACGCTGGAAGGTGGGCATCACGTGCATATGGAACAACCTGAAAAAATAGCTGAATTGCTCAAATCACACGTTTAGCGGTTGTTAACGACTAGGATTAACTGGTCGGATATGCGATGATTGCGCCACTGAAAATAATGATAAATAGTGAGAGGCGGAGCCTTTTATGGATAAAATTTGGCTGAAAAATTACCCAGCAGGCGTACCGGAAACCATTGATCCGGATCATTTTGCGTCATTAGTTGATATACTGGAACAGTCCATAGAAAAGTACGGCGAGAAAACGGCGTTCGTCAATATGGACTCAGAAATGAGCTTTAAAGAACTGGGTTTGAAGTCTCGCGAATTTGCGGCCTACCTGCAAAGTAAAGGGCTGAAAAAAGGCGATGCAGTTGCGGTCATGATGCCAAACCTGCTGCAGTATCCAGTAGCCTTATTTGGTATTTTACGTGCCGGCATGACGGTTGTTAACGTTAACCCGCTGTATACCCCTCGCGAGTTAAAACATCAGCTGACCGATTCTCAGGCAAAAGGCCTGGTTATTTTAGAAAACTTTGCTCACACCTACGACAAAATAAAAGACGAAGCTCCGCTCGATTTAGTCGTGACTACGCAAATTGGTGATCAACTACCGGTACCTAAGCGCTTCTTAGTTAACTTTGTTGTTAAATACATAAAGCGCATGGTGCCTTCTCATAACGTCAAAGATACCGTTAGTCTGAATCAGGCAATGGCTAAAGGTGCCATGGCCGAGTACCAGCGTCCGGAAGTTACGGGCGATGACATTGCGTTTCTTCAGTATACCGGCGGAACCACTGGCGTAGCAAAAGGTGCCATGTTGTCTCACCGTAATATGGTGGCTAACTTGGAGCAAGTGTCCGCCTGCATTACTCCCATAATGAGCGATGGCGAAGAAGTCATTATTACGGCGCTACCGCTGTATCATATCTTTGCGTTAACAGCGAACTGCCTGACCTTTATTAAGCATGGCGGTAAAAACGTGCTTATTACTAACCCGCGTGATATGCCGAACTTCGTGAAAGAACTGAACAAGTATCCTTTCTCGATGATTTCGGGCGTTAACACCTTGTTCAATGGTTTGCTGAACACTAAAGGCTTTAAAGACGTTAATTTTTCTAATCTGAAAGTTGCGCTGGGCGGCGGTATGGCGGTTCAAAAAGCGGTCGCTGACGAATGGGAGCGAGTCACAAAATCTCGTTTGCTTGAAGGCTATGGTTTAACAGAGTGTGCGCCTGTGGTTACCGTGAACCCTTATGACATTGAGCATTACACCGGCAGCATTGGTTTACCGGTACCCAGCACTGATGTTCGTATTGTTGACCCTGAAACACGCGAAGAAGTGCCTTTAGGTGAACCCGGAGAGCTGGAGGTAAAAGGTCCGCAAGTTATGGTCGGCTATCTTAACCGCCCTGACGCGACAGCTGAATCGATTAAAGACGGCTGGTTTGCAACCGGTGATATGGCTACCGCTGACGAGCGCGGTTACTTCAAAATTGTGGACCGTAAAAAAGACATGATTTTGGTTTCGGGCTTTAACGTTTATCCAAATGAAATTGAAGACGTTTTAGCCGATCACCCTAAAATCCTCGAGTCCGCCGCTATTGGTGTGCCGCACGAGTCTTCTGGCGAAGTGGTTAAAGTTTTTATTGTGGCAAAAGATAAGTCATTAACAGAACGTGAAGTTATTGATTTTTCTCGCGAGAACATGACCGGGTACAAAGTGCCTAAACTGGTCGAATTCCGTGATGAACTGCCTAAGTCTAACGTAGGCAAGATACTTCGCCGGGAGCTACGCGACGAGGAAGACGCTTGACTCTACCGTTGAATCTACCGGAGTCGGTACGCCAGTACCGGCTCGTTACTGAAACTCAGGAATTAGAAAGTCTTTGTCAGCAAGCTAAAGAGGCGGGCTGGTTTGCCATTGATTCCGAATTTGTCCGCGAGCGCACTTACTATGCTCAGCTGGGGCTTTTACAAATTTATGCCAATGGCACAACCGCCGTTGTTGATCCTCTCGCTGATATTGACCTGGAGCCCCTGTGGCAACTGATTGCAGATGACTCGGTAGAAACCGTTCTGCATGCCGGCGGTGAAGATATTGAGCTGTTTTTTCAGCAAAGTAATGGTCGTCAGCCTAATCGTATTTTCGACAGTCAAATAGCGGCAGGCTTTTGTGGGCTTGGGGACTCTATGGGCTATGCCCGTTTGGTTGACGCTTTATTTGATGGTGTTGAATTGGATAAGAGTTTGTCACGTACCAACTGGCTCAAACGCCCACTAAGTGAAAAGCAGTTAGATTATGCGGCCGCTGATGCCAGCTATCTGGCGGTAATGTACCCTTATTTGAAAGCCTTGTGTGAAGAAAAAGGTTGTCTGGATATTGTGTACGAAGAATCGCAAATTCAGGTCCGCAAACGCACACAAAGCTGGCCGGATGATTTGCTGTATTTAGCCGTGGGTAATGCCTGGCAGTTAAATGCACGGCAGTTGGGTGCACTTAAAATTCTAACGCCATGGCGTTTGCATAAAGCGCGTGAGCGGGATATTCCTCTGGGCTTTATTGCCAAAGACGGCGTGTTACTTGAACTTGCCCGCAGAATGCCCAAAAACGATGATGATCTAAGCCGAATTCCGGACTTAGCTCCCATGTCACGCAAGTATTCAGGGCGGGATATTATTCGCTGTATTCAACAAGCCGAGCAGGTCTCAGAGTCTGAGTTGCCCGCTACTCTTGAGCGACTGGACGACATGGAAGGCTATAAGCCAACCTTTAAAGCCATTAAAAAGGTGGTGTCTGAACTTGCCGAAAAACTGCAGGTACCGGCATCCCTGGTCGCGTCACGTAAACAAATTAATGATGTTATTAACTTTCACTGGCAGTATTCAACGCAGCAGCAACAGCGTTTGCCGCAACCTGACTTAATGATGGGTTGGCGTAAGCAAGCAATTGGGGCAGAATTACAGGCTATAATTGGTTAACATAGTATTTGTTAACCGTTAGTGCGCTCAGCCCTTATTCAGGAGAACTGCCATGCTGTGTGATGTTTATCGCAGCTTAAAGAAAGCCGATACCTACCTTTACTTGCCTCACGGTAATGAATTCACAGAAGTACCCGATGTTTTGTGTGAACAGTTTGGTCGCGCGGAAAAGGTTATGACAATAAACCTAGCCGGGCGTGAACAGTTGGCCCGTTTAACGGTCGAAAAGCTACAGGAACATTTGCAAAACGATGGTTTCTATTTGCAGTTGCCACCGAAACGAGAGGAACTTCAATGTTAACAAATAGAATAAAAGTGACAGGGCTGGCGTTAAGTCTGGCTTCTGCAGTTGCGCTGAGTGCGCCGGCTTTTGCTTATCAGGACACCGACAAAAAAGCAAAAGAAGAGACCAGTGAACAGGTTAATCAAAAATTTGCTACCTACGTTGAAGCTCTGAAAGCCGAAGCTATTGAAAGCGGTTATAAGCAAGACACCTTAGATAAAGCCTTTGCCAAGGTGAAGTACTACGAGCGTGCAGTAGAACTGGATAAAAACCAGCCTGAATTTAAGCTCACACTTGACACTTACTTGCCGCGCGCGGTACCGGAATGGAAGGCCGAGAAAGCGCTGGAAAAATACAATGAACACAAAGAACTGCTTGAGAAAGTCGGTAAAGAATACGGTGTGCAGCCGCGCTTTATTGTGGCGTTATGGGGAATTGAAACCAACTTTGGTTCGTTCACCGGCGGTTTTGATGTGGTTTCGGCTTTAACCACCCTGGCTTTTGATGGTCGTCGCGAAGAGTTTTTCAAAAAACAGCTTTGGGAAGCCTTAACCATTATTGAAGAAGGTCATATCGCGCCGGAACAGATGAAAGGCTCATGGGCTGGCGCTATGGGACAAACCCAGTTTATGCCCAGCTCTTTTATGAGTTACGCCGTGGATTACGACGGTGACGGAAAAAAAGACATTTGGGGCAGCTTCCCGGACGTTTTCGCTTCAGCGGCTAACTATTTAAGCTCTGTTGGCTGGAAAGACGATGTAACCTGGGGACGTCAGGTGCAACTGCCAGAGGGCTTCGATGAGTCACTGGCTGGTCTGGATACCAAGAAAAAGCTCGCCGAGTGGGCCGATCTGGGTGTTACTCGTTTCGACGGCTCTGAATTACCATCGCGTGATGATATTGTCGCCTCAGTTGTTATTCCGGATGATAACGAAGGTCGCGTTTATTTGGCCTACGCCAACTACGATGCCTTAATGCGCTGGAACCGGTCGCATTACTTCGTAGCGGCAGTGGGCTATTTGTCCGATCGCATTCGTTTTCCAAGGTAATGACTTGTCGGTATTGATGAAATGGTACGAGCAGCCACTGCACACGCTGAGTCACGCACAATGGGAAGCCTTGTGCGACGGCTGTGGACAGTGCTGCTTAAACCAGCTGCAGGACGAAGAAGACAATCTGTATTCCACTGACGTTGCGTGTCGGTTATTAGATACCGACACCGCACGTTGCACTGACTACGCTCACCGCAGTGAGCGCGTACCTGCCTGCGTTACTTTAACGCCTAACAACCTCGAAGATGTTTATTTCATGCCCGCCAGCTGTGCTTACCGGCTGCGAGCAGAAGGGCAACCTTTGCCCGAGTGGCATCCACTAAGGCATGAGGGTAGCAAAGAGCCAATGAAAAAAGCCGGCTATCATGTCGCCGGCCATTGTGTCAGTGAAGCGAAGTTTAAGGGTGATCTTGAAAACAGAATAGTGACCTGGCCCTTAACCTAAAAGCGCTTTGAACTATTTGTGGTAAAGCACCAGCCCGTCTTTTTTCTTAAACGACGCAATAATGTGGCAGACAGTCACAATAATACCTATCAGTAGAAAGCCTGCGAAAATCACCGTCATCCAGCCTGGCATACCTAAGCCAAGCCATTGCCAGTCAATGTCACCGCATAAGCCGGGAGCTGCAAAAAGCCCGGGCATCCATTCGTGCAGCGGCGCCCAGCCAGGAAAGTTTGGCGCGCTTTCACACACGGCAAAAAATGCGTTTTTTGAAGTTTGTAAGTCCCAGTGGTCGTAAGCAATGAGTAAGCCTTGGTAACTGCTGTAAAGCCAGCCAATTAAAGCGGCCCAGCGAGTTAACCAGAAGCCCGAACCAAACAGGCCAACAATGGCGGCCAGACCAATGCCGACCACAGCCATACGCTGATACACGCATTTTACGCAGGGCTCTAAGCCCAGAACCATCTGGAAATATAACGCTGCCGCTAACAGTCCCGAACATCCTAAAAACAATAATAACCAGGCAAAAGGTTTGTTAGGCCACTGACCCACAGATAGCATGGTGATTTTCCTTAAGAAACTGTAAAAACGTAGAAACCATACCCAAATAGCTTGGTGTTGTCGATATAAAGCCAGAAGTTATCTTGTCCGACCTCACAGAAGGCTGCTAGAATCCTTCTATTAGTCAGTACACAGGCGGGAATATGATAATAAAAGCTAAAAGTCCGGCGGGTTTTGCCGAGGAGTATATCGTAAAATCTATCTGGAACGGGCATTTTGCACCGGGCACTATCTTACCCGCAGAGCGTGAATTGTCGGAACTCATCGGTGTTACACGAACCACCCTGCGTGAAGTGCTACAGCGTCTGGCGCGCGACGGTTGGCTGACCATTCAGCACGGCAAACCCACCAAAGTGAACAACTTTTGGGAAACTTCGGGCCTCAATATTTTAGAAACCCTGGCGCGCCTGGACGAAGACGGCATGCCCGAACTTGTGGATCAGCTTTTATCTGCGCGTACAAACATAAGCGCCATTTATATTCGTGCCGCTATTCGCCATAACCCACAACGGGTTATCGAGCTGCTGGAACCCACCAGCGAGCTGGAAGACAACGAAAAAACTTTTGCCGAGTTCGATTACCAGTTGAACCACGACTTAGCCATGGCTTCCGGCAACCCCATTTATGTGCTGGTACTCAACGGCTTTAAAGGCCTGTACGCACGTATTGGCCAGTACTACTTCTCATCGACAGAAGCTCGCCAGTTGGCACGTGACTACTACGCCGACCTAATTGCCGTAGCACGTGAAGGTGACTATAACGAGTCAGTAAACCTGGTTCGCCGCTATGGTTACGAGTCCGCCGAAATTTGGCATGGCCTGCGTGGTGATATGCCGAATGATTTGGTGGATTGATTAAGCTATTTCGGGCTTCCCGATAAATCTACTTTTTGACTTAATGCCTGATAACTCTTACTGAGTTGTCAGGTTTTTTGCATGCTCTATTTCCTTTGGGTTACAAATCGATAAGCCCACAGCGGCATTTTAATAAAAGCCTAAATTTTAACCACCATCTGCCGATAACCAGTTACGGGCTATACTAAAATCAAGTTATAGTCGACTTTCAGGAACAACATCATGTCAATTATCTCAGGCAGTGGCACTTCTGTAACAGGCGTTGGTAAGCAAAACGCCAATAGCGTAAAAGCGGATGACAACCGTGATACGAAAGAGAGCGCCCCGAATTCCAGGCAGGCGCAAAACGAAGCTATTTTACGCGCCCATGAGCGGGTATCGCTTAGCAGCAATAATGACGCACTCAGCTTGCTGTACAAAACGGCACTGGAAGGCATTAATGCAGAGCTAGAGCCTGTTATGGGCAAAAATGCGGTCAAGAAGACCTATGAGTCCGGCACGGATACCTCGCCCAAGGCCACAGCGGATCGCATTGTTTCTTTTGCTACCAACTTTTACAGCCGCTATAAAGAGATAAATGCGGGCGAGTCTGAAGAAGAAACGCTGAACAAATTTATGGAAATTATTCGTGGTGGTATCGAAACGGGCTTTAAAGGCGCCAAGGATATTCTTACCAGTTTTCAGGTGTATGAAGGTGACGTTGAAAGCGATGTCGACAAAACTTATGAGCTGGTCATGAAAGGTCTGGATAACTTTCGTGAAAAAATGCTGGAGCTGGCTGAAGAATCTGAAAAGTCTGATAGCAGCGTTGAGGAATAATGCCGGTGCTTTTATAGTGCGTACATGGAACGAAGTATGGTCGTAACAACACATGTTTAAACGAGTGCGCACTTGGTTTGAAAACCGACGCATTAAAAAAATGGGCTTCACAGAAAGCGAGTGGGAATCGGCTGTTGCGGACTGGCCTGTTATGGCGCGCTATAAAGGTGCCGAGCGTGATGCGCTTCGGGATATGACCCTACGCTTTTTGGTTCGCAAAAACTTTGCTTCTGGCGGCGGCTTTCAATTCAATGATGCTATGTGCCTTAGAATAGCAACTATGGCCTGCGTGCCCGTTTTGCACCTTGGGTTAGATTGGTACGATCATATCTATAGCGTTATTCTTTATGAAGGCGACTTTGTACCTAATCGTCCTTATCGTAGTGACGACGGTGTTGTTCACGCTCAAAGTCCGGGTTTAAGTGGGGAGGCCTGGTTGCGTGGTCCGCTGATCCTTTCATGGCAATCGGTATGTCATACAGGCCCTCATTCCCGTCACGGAAAGGCCGCGAACGTTGTCATACACGAATTTGCGCACAAGCTGGATATGCTGCGCGATGGTGCCAACGGTGCGCCGCCCATGCACCCCGATATGAAGCCCGGAGAATGGCACGATATTTTTTCAGCAGCCTGGGAGCGGCTGCAGAGTGACTCGATTCATCACAGACCTTTACCGCTAGACGGTTACTCGTTAACCAGCCCGGCTGAGTTTTTTGCTGTGTGCAGCGAGACCTTTTTTGAAGACCCGGAAACGATGAAAGAGCACATGCCGGAAGTCTACCGGTTATTGTGTCAATTCTACCGGCAGACGCCTTGTTAATTACTCTGCGCTAACACCCACTTCCATAGCAACGCGCTCACCGTCCGGTGAACCGACCTCTTTAGGCTTCAGAATGCGGACTCTGTCAGCTGCTAAAGCCGTACCTGTATTAACCAAGGCGTTCCGTACCGTTTCGGCGCGAGCATTGGCTACAGCTTTGAGCTCAGAGTCTGTAATTGGTTGCGCCTCAATAACTTTTTCAGCTAAATGGTTTCGATAGGCCAGAGCATCGAACTCTGGTTCATCGTTCGACTCACTCTGTTGCTCTGTAAAACGCACTTTTACCGTTTCCAGTTCTGTCTCCGGGTAATGAGAGGCAAACATTGTCTCTACAATGTCCTGGTTTGCCTCACTTGTCAGGCTGGAGTTTGATATTTTCCGAGCTTGTTCAGCAAGCTTTTGCTGCAAGGCTTCTTTGGCCTTTTCTCGTTTCAGAGACAGGCTGTCAAAGCCTTTGTTGAAAGGACCTGCCAACTCCAGAACCAGCTGTGGTCGCTCGTTAAGAGCCTCGCGAAGCTTGGTTATTCGTTCTCGTTGAGGCGGACTCAGGTCAGTGCGACCCGCGGAAAACTCAATCTGGCTAAGTTCTTCTGAGTCAGCGCCAACAAGGTTTGCTAAGAAGCTAAAAGGTGCTGTAACCACAGAGGTAATGGCGTTGCCCACGGCTTGTTTAATAACTTTTCCGAAGTCGAATTGAGGGTTACCCACATCTCCTGTTACCGGTAGCGTCAGGTCAATAACACCATCGCTGTCCTGTAGCAGGGCTATGGCAAGGTCCAGTGGCAGATCCATTGCGTTGCTGGAAGCCATTTTTTCACCAAGTTTCAAGTCATGAAGCAGTAGGTTGTTTTTGCCATCGAGTTGGTTGTCGTTGACGCTGTAGTCGAGGTCAAGATCCATAGTTCCGCCCGCAATTTTGCGGCCAGCGAAGTTCACGGTGTAAGGCGAGTATTCCGGAATCTGTAGGTTGCGGAAACTCAAGTTAATATTGGTCTGGCGGGTAGGGTGCCAAGCGTGCACAGAACCGTCGACACGCGCCGAGCCATACTCTGCCACCTCACCTTCAAGTTTAACCCGTGCCGGCTCGGCCGAGCTGGAGCTTAAGGTCGACACCTCTCCTGTTAATGTATGTATGCGGGTTGAGAAGGGCAGCGGTAAAGAGTCATCGGCAAAGTTGATGCTGCCGTCGGCCAGCTCAATAGCTTCAATGGTGACACTGAACGGGTCTGTATCCTCGTTTTTACTGTCATCCGCTTCTGGAGACTGAGTGACGAGTTGCCCAAAGTTGGTGGTTTTGTCCTCGTAAATGACGACCCGGCCAGACAAGCCTTCAATGGTAATGGGGTCGGTCTCAACCTGCTTATCGTTGAGGCTGAGGTTAAGTTGTTGAGTTTCAAAATTCTGCCAGCCGATGAGCGGTTCATCTTTGGTACCTTCTCTGAGACTAAGCGAGCTAATGCCGGCAGAGCCCTGAAAGGCAAAAGGTTGTTGTGCATCTGTTTGTATTTGCCCTTTCAGGGTCAGGTTGCCGCTATCGAGTC
This sequence comes from Pseudomonadota bacterium, assembly GCA_051747845.1. GTDB lineage: Bacteria > Pseudomonadota > Gammaproteobacteria > Enterobacterales > Alteromonadaceae > Idiomarina. Next base: position 18,347 of record JBNJGQ010000011.1, on the reverse strand, counting down.
GCACGTTCATGAATTGTTGCAGGTAAGGTTCGGCCTGCATCAGCGCAAGCTTATTGATACTTGCATCACCCTCCAGAGCGAAGGCTGGCAGCACCTGAAGCTGACCGTCGAAGTTGAGCTGGCCGCCTTCTTTGAGCCGGGCATCCAGACGTACCGGAAAGTTCGTATCTTTTTGCAGCGTGAAGTCTTTTACCGACAGCGCGATACTTTGCAATGCCAGTGACACCTGTTCCGGTTTGTCGTCGTTTTTTAAGTTATCGGCGAAGCGCAAAACGCCCCCCTCTACATTCAGTTTTTTGATCTGTAGAGCAGGCAGTTGTGCTGATTCGTTTTCCTTAGGTTTTGTGCCTGCGTTTTCAGCGGCTAACCGCGAAAAGCGAGTTTCGCCCGAGGTAAAGCGTTCTTCCTGAATGGTAGGCTTGTCGATCTGGATGGTTTCGAAGGTCCAGGCTTTGTTGGTGATGCTCGCCCAGGTGAGGTCGACGAACAGACGCTCCCAGCCAAGCAGTTGTTGCTCATCGGTATCGTTTAGTCTAAGCCCTTTGACTTGCAGCGTTAATGTATAGGGATTGGTTTGCACTGACTCTATGGTAAGTTCGCGATCAAAGTCATCTTTAGCGGTATTCACTGCCACGTACTGAATAATCCACGGTAAGGCAAAAAATCCGAGTAAGGTGTACAGAATAACCAGTACAAGCAGCCAGAACCGAACTCGGCGTGGAGAGACCCATTTAGTTTTCAGATAGCTACCGAACCGATGTAGTGAACCGCTGTGCATAAGTCAGCCTTCGTTAGAGTTAACAGTACAGCACATTGTAGACGTCTCAAGTCGAAGCGTCACTTTTAGGAGGCGGTTTTAGAGCGGAACAGTTGCATCAGGAAAGAGGCCGATATACTGTTGATTGAAAATTAGACGCAAGGAGTCACACATGCGTAGCTGGATTTATACATTGCTTACTGCTGTTCTGTTCGGGCTGACAACCTCTGTTTTAGCTGATGACCATAGCCCTGAGTACGACGCACGTTTGAGTAGTTACTCCTACCCATTTGACGTTCAAATCTTTGAATTTGATAGCCAGCGACAGAAACTTGAAATGGCCTATATGCACTTGCCCGCCGAAGACGGACAGCCAACCGTGTTGCTGTTACATGGCAAGAATTTCGCTGCGGACTATTGGGAAGACACAGCCAATTACCTTCATGAAAAAGGCTACGGGGTGCTTATGCCGGACCAAATTGGTTTTGGTAAGTCCTCCAAACCGGAACATTATCAGTTTTCTTTCGAAGCCCTGGCAAATAACACTAAGGCGTTGGTGAAATCACAGGGTATCGAAAAAGTGGTCGTTATGGGTCACTCCATGGGCGGTATGCTTGCCACTCGCTTTGCGCTAAACCATGACACTATGGTTGAAAAACTGGTGCTGGTGAACCCGGTCGGTCTGGAAGATTATTTGCGCTATGTCGAATACAAAGATCCGGCGTTCTTTTACGAGAATGAGAAGGGTAAAACCATTGATCAGATCCGCGCCTACCAGCGCAAAAACTACTATGACGGTAAATGGTCAGAAGATTATGAAGAGCTTATTCAAATTCACGCAGGTTGGATAAATGGAGACGACTGGGATCAGGTTGCCTGGAATAATGCGCTAACCTACGACATGATTTTTACCGGCAATGTGTCTAATGAGTTTGATCAGTTGGCGGTGCCGACGCATCTAATCCTGGGAACTCGCGACACCACCGGGCCCGGCCGTGGCTGGAAAAAAGAGGGCGTTAATTACGAACTGGGTCGCTACGATAAACTCGGTGAAATTGTGGTAGAGCAAATTCCGGACGGCTACCTGTATGAACTGGAAGGTATTGGTCATATGCCGCAGTTTGAAGCTTTTGGTCGTTACCGTGAGCAATTGGATAAAATCTTTAAGTAACAAAAAAGGCGCCAAACGGCGCCTTTTTATTCATTCACAAGTTTGCTTTACGCAAAGTTCTTGTTAACGAAGTCCCAGTTTACCAGCTTCCAGAAAGCTTCTAAGTAGTTAGGACGAGAGTTACGGTAGTCGATGTAGTATGCGTGTTCCCAAACATCAACGGTCAACAGAGCTTCTACGCCGTCGTGCGCGACAGGAGTATCTGCGTCGTCAGTGTTCAGTAAATCGACAGAGCCGTCAGATTTTTTCACAAGCCATGTCCAGCCAGAACCGAAGTTACCAGCAGCGCTTGCGTTGAACTCTTCTTTAAATTTCTCGAAAGAGCCAAATTTTGCGTTAATAGCTTCTGCTACTGCGCCAGTTGGTTCACCGCCGCCGTTCGGGCTTAGACAGTTCCAGTAGAAAGTGTGGTTCCATACCTGTGCGGCGTTGTTGAACAGTCCGCCTTTTTCAGACTTGATGATGTCTTCCAGAGACTTGCTCTCAAGGTCGGTACCTTTAACGGCGTCGTTAAGCTTGCTCACGTAAGTGGCGTGGTGCTTACCGTAGTGGTATTCCAGAGTCTCTTCTGAAATATGTGGTTCCAGAGCGTTTTTCTCGTATGGAAGAGCCGGTAGTTCAAATGCCATAGTTTTCTCTCCGTAGTTCTTTTTTGAGTGCAAATTTGCGACTCGCACTTTAACCTGTGCAAGTTCTTTTCTTGTTATACCTTACGATATATAGGGCTGACTGGTTTGCTTTTCAAGGAAATCTTTCAATTTAGGACAAAACTTTATAGGCTGTGTTAAAATACCTGAGTGTTTTAATCAACCATTATATTAAGCAGAGGTGTTATGGAAACGGTTGACAGAATTAAGCAGCAAATCGAAGAAAACCCAATCCTGTTATACATGAAAGGCTCTCCGAAGTTGCCTAGCTGTGGTTTCTCTTCACAAGCATCACAGGCCTTAATGGGCTGTGGCCAGGCGTTTGCTTACGTCGATATCCTGCAGAATCCGGATATTCGTGCAGAACTGCCTAAATACGCAAACTGGCCAACCTTCCCGCAGCTGTGGGTTGAAGGTGAATTGGTCGGTGGTTGTGATATTATTATGGAAATGTTCCAGAACGGCGAACTGCAAGAGTTGGTTTCTGAAGTTGCAGAGCGTCATCCGGAGCCTTCAGCTGAGTAAAGAGCCTTCAGCGGAATAAGTAGCCTTCGGTTGAATAAAGTTTAAGCAAACAGTAGACAATCTGTAGTGAAATTGACGAATGCCCTTGTTTTTTTATTTAGGCATCCCCATCACTACGGGTGAAGCTTTAACACTCAACATTAAATGGAGAGAATCGATGTCTGTATTAGTAGGTCGTAAAGCACCTGATTTTACTGCAGCAGCAGTACTGGGTTCAGGTGAAATTGTTGAAGATTTTAAACTGTCAGACGCTATCAAAGGCAAAAAAGCTGTTGTTTTCTTCTACCCGTTGGACTTCACTTTCGTATGTCCTTCTGAGCTAATCGCATTTGATAAGCGTTTAGACGAATTCAAAAAGCGTGGCGTAGAAGTTATTGGTGTTTCAATTGACTCTCAGTTTACTCACAGCGCATGGCGTAACACGTCAACTGACGCTGGTGGTATCGGTCAGGTGAAATACCCATTGGTTGCTGACGTTCGTCACAGCATTTGTAAAGCGTACGACGTTGAACACCCAGAAGCTGGTGTTGCATTCCGTGGTTCATTCTTAATTGATGAAGACGGTATGGTTCGTCACCAGGTCGTTAACGACTTGCCATTAGGCCGTAACATCGACGAGATGCTGCGCATGGTTGACGCACTGAACTTCCACCAGAAACACGGCGAAGTTTGCCCTGCAGGCTGGGAAGAAGGTAAAGAAGGCATGAAAGAAAACGCAGAAGGCGTTGCTTCTTA